>JAEZGD010000260.1 GCA_023417165.1 Planctomycetota bacterium | reverse complement strand
GGACTAGTTTTGCACCCACCTGCGCAAAGGCATTCGCCAGCGCCAGGCCAAATCCTGCCGAGCCCCCGGTAATGAGCACCACTTTGTCGCGCCAGTCTGCAAGCATGCCGACACGATAGTCGGCGCGACGCTGGACTGCCAGGGGATGTTAGTCTCCCCCGCCAAGGTCATCGTTGAAGGCGGCCAGAATCAAATCCTGCTCGCGCGCCTCGTGCAATTGTAAATCTGCGCGAAAGCTTTGATACAGCCGCGCCACGCGAGCTCGCACATCGTCGTCGCTGTCGCCATACAACAGCTCTTCGGCGGCCGCGATGGTTCTGCCAAAGTCGGCGAATAAAGTTTGATGTTGAGCACGCAACACTTCCGCCTGCTCCGACAAGTGCGGCGCAGCGCTGATGGCGTCCTCAAAATAGCCATACGCTTCTTCAAGCGTGAAATGCAGCGCTAGTTGATCGCGCACGCGCCCCAATTGTTCCATCAGACTGCGCGGCTCCAGCGCACACAAATGCTCGGGCGCCAACATCTCTGAGGCCTGAGCCAGGCATTGACGAAATTCGCGAGCGTCGTCCTTGATCTCTTGCAAAAACGCGGCGTTGACGGTGACCGTTCCAGTAGCGACGTACATGGCGGTACTCCTTGGGTGAGGCGGTTCACCTCGCAGAATCCGGACCTAACCAGGGCGTTCCCTCGCGCCACGACAAACCGAGCCAAAGAAAAGAGTATCCCGGCGTCGCAGATCAAACTTGGCTATCGCGCGCCGCACAGAAAAGAGCCGCACAGCAGGAAGGCGCGCCATGACCAGCATTCATGCTAGAAGTTCAGGGGCAGCAGGTCAAACTTTTTCTGGCGGCTCTTGGCGTGTCGCCAATGAACGTCGCAACGATCAATGCACGTCAAAACGTGTCACTTCCCAATCCACTTGATGACGCTTATCGGCGCGAAAGCTTTCATATTTTGCAGGGTAGCCATACTTAGGATCAAATCCACAGCGCACGACGAGGTGCGATCCCTCTTCCAGCGATTGCACATCGCTGTCGAGCGTGCCGAACATCCCCGAAACAGTCCAAGTTTCCCAGGTTCGCGGTTGCTTCAGCGGCGCGCCGTTGCGCGTGGCAGCTACCGCTCGTCCCGCCTGCACTTCAACGGTGTACGTGGCCGGCTGCGCACCACTGACGACAATTTCGACTTCGTAATCTGGCGGAGCGACGGCGGCCCAGCGAGCTTTTGCCTCAGTCAACGCGCGAGCGGTCAAAGGCGGTAAAGAACGCCGCAGAGCAAAGATTATTCCTAGCGACAATACTAATCCTGCCAGCACGACCAAGATCGCGATGCGCAATTGCCGCAGGCGATTTCCCGCTTTCCGGGCAGAAGATTGCGGCAACGCAGTATCACCATCTGTGATATTCACAGGAATCTCGCTGTGGCGTTCGATAAAGACTTGAATAAGGGGGCTGGTTCGCCCCTAGTGAGATTCCGCACTTTCCACTACAACGGGCGGAGGCGCAGCTATTTTGGCCACGCCGCAGGAACGCGTCAAACGAAGAATCATGGCTACTGTCGAACCTTTAAAGACCCGTGCTCGCACCAAGATTGTCGCCACGGTTGGCCCCGCCTGTGGCACGGTCGACAAATTGGTGGAACTGCTGCAAGCCGGCGTCGATGTCTTTCGCGTCAATATGGCACATGGCGATCGCGCCTCTCACGAGCGCAGCGTGGCCAACATTCGCGAGGCCGAGCGCATCATCGATCGCCCCGTCGCGATCCTGGCCGACCTTGCCGGGCCGAAGATGCGTCTCGGCAAACTCCTGCAAGACCCGTCCATCTGCGCAGAAGGTCAAGAGTTTATCTTCATTCGCGGCGAAGAAGCCACTAGCGAACACGAACTGACAAGCAACTATCCGCTATTGATCGACGAACTCAAAGTCGGCGATATGGTGATGCTGGCCGATGGCACCGTCAGCATGCGCGTCGAAGCCAAACAGCGCGATAGCGTGCGCTGCCGCGTGGTGCAAGAAGGAACCATTCGCAGCCGCCAAGGCATTAACTTGCCGGGCGCCGCTTTGAGTGTTCCTTCGATGACCGAAGAAGACACCAACAACGCCTTGTGGGCGGCGAAGTGCGGCATCGATTTCGTCAGTCTCAGCTTTGTGCGTTCACCGAACGAGATCCACGCGCTGAAGACCTTGCTTCGCGCCAGTGGCTCCCAAGCCTATGTCGTGGCCAAGATCGAAAAGCGCGAAGCCTTGGAACAACTCGAAGCCATCGTGCATGCCACTGACGCCGTCATGGTCGCGCGCGGCGACCGGGGCGTCGAGATCGACGTTGCCGAGACGCCGGTGGCTCAGAAGCGCATCATCGCCACGTGCCAAAGGCTGCGCAAGCCGGTGATCGTGGCGACGCAAATGCTCGACAGCATGCATCACTCGCGCCGTCCGACGCGCGCCGAAGCGACCGACGTGGCCAACGCAATCCTCGACGGCGCAGACGCCTGCATGCTCAGTGGTGAAACAGCGATTGGCGAATACGCGCCGGAAGCTGTCGAGATGATGACGCGTATTATGATCTCGACCGAGGAAATGCTGCGTGACAAGCCGCTGCTGGAAGACGATTCACTGGCCGCCGACGTTCACCCCATCACTTCGGCTGTGGTGTATGGAGCCGCCCGCATCGCGCATCAGCTAAAAGCACGCCTGGTGGTCATCTCCACTCGCAGCGGCGGCACCGCACGCGTGAAGGCCAAGCAACGCGATTTCATCCGCACGCTGGGGGTTAGCGATAGCGAAACCACGCTACGACGGATGTGCCTGTTCTGGGGCATCGTGCCGCTGCGCGGCGCGCCGGTCAACGATGGTCCCGCACTGCGTTCGTATATCGATCGCTGGGGGATCGCCGATGGCTGCCTGCAATTCGGCGATCGTGTGATCTTTATCACCGGTAACGACTTCGTTTCGCGAGCGCACAACCTGCTCATCGTGCATGAAGTGGAGCCGGGTGAATAAGAAGCCTGCGGTGGCGTCCGCTCATTTCACGCCCTGCGCCTCAGACAAGGCCGAGAGCATCTCTTGCAAGAACGACGCCAGCGCAAAGCCCCAAATGGCGCCTAGCACCGCGAACGCTAGTGCGCCACTGCTCACGTTCACCAGGTTCGAGCGATCGCCATTGAGCACAATCAATAGCGCCGCACCGCCCCCGGCTCCCAAAATCGCCCAGGCGATGGTCATGCCAACCACCAACCGGCCGGGACGGCGTTTGCCTCCCAACCGCGTCGTGGGGGCAAATTGGGCGGCTTCCACGGGTCGATAACGCTCACGAGCATCGGCGGCGGTGGCCGGCACCTGATCGCCATGATCACGCAAACGATGCCCAATCGCCGCGCCGACCACATGCGCGATCACTAAGAGCACCAGCATGACGCCAGCAAATACGCCATAGGGGCTAAGCGACGAAAGAATCGTCAGCAACACGCAGACGCCGCCCACCGCCAGCAGCAGCGTGCGCAAGCGAAAACGCGGCGGTTCCAGAGGCGGGCGCGGATCGTTAGGCGTCGAGAACGGCATCGCCTGAATTGTACCGGGACCGGTGAGTGCGTACTCTCGGTATTTCTCCCGCGCCAATATCTATCGGGCATCTCTGCGAACTTGTTCCTCGGTACTTGGCACTTCCCCTCCCCTGTGG
>JAEZGD010000223.1 GCA_023417165.1 Planctomycetota bacterium | reverse complement strand
CGCCCGAGAAGTACGAAGAGTTGGCCAAAGCCAGAATCTTGGAAGGCTTGTGCTGGACGGTGCCCGTGTTAGCAGGCGGTCATATTTATGCACGCAATGCGGCAGGCGATTTGGTCTGTGTGAAGCTTCCATAGCTTCTTACCCTTTGGAGTGCATCCCCATGCCAGCTCGCAACGTGCTAAATACGCTGCTGACCACCTGCTGCGAAGATCCGCTGACGGGCTTCTATCGCGACGGCTGCTGCAATACCGGCGCAGAGGATCTCGGCTTGCACTTGGTGTGCGCCGAGATGACCGCCGATTTTTTGGCGTTTTCTAAACGGCGTGGAAACGACTTATCGACGCCGCAGCCAGGCTTTGCGGGACTACAGCCAGGCGATCGTTGGTGCCTATGCGTGCAGCGGTGGCAAGAGGCCTTAGAGGCAGGAGTCGCCCCGCCGGTTGTGCTGGCGGCGACACATATCTCGGCTTTGGAATTCGTGACGCTCGACGAACTACAGGCGCACGCCATCGAGTAACCAGGCAGGTTACCGCTAGTGAGTGGTTGTCTAAAAAATTCTTTGGTTCGGCTGCGCAAGCGTTAAGTGCGTGCTATGTTTGCCAGTCGAAAAACTCTCGCCTGTCGCTTGGCATACTTGAAATCGCTAAGCGCAAGTCCCGCCTTCCCCCGAGTTTGAGGAGTGATGAGCATGCGCGCGCTGCTGCTCGTTTTGGTTACTTCCGCTTCGTTTGCTTTGCCTGCGGCGTTGCCGGGCGAGTCGTCCGCAGCGACGACCATGACCCGTGCTGAAATCCGCGCGATGCCGATCCACAACCGCCCGAGCCGCCCTGGCCACTTTTATGGCAATACGGTTCGTCGTCGCGCTGGTCGATAAGCGTACATCGATTAGTGCGTCAAATGCAGTGCCGCCTGCCAGGTGGCACCTACAGCAACGGCGTGTCGCTAGGTAGACTCAACCAATGCCTTGGCGACTCACCAATCTGGAACTTCCGGTCGAAGCACCGGAGGCTGCGCTGGCCGAGTTGCTATCGCAAAGGCTCGGTCTGCTACCGAGCGATCTAGGCTCGTGGCGCATCTTGCGTAAAAGCCTCGACGCGCGGTCACGCGACCGTCTTAAGTTTGTCTACTCGGTACTGGTGCAATCGCCAGCACTTGAAGTACGGCCACCGGCGCGCATCATTAGCGGCGTCGATCGCTATGAGCCGCCAGCGTTCGCCGATCCCTCGCCCGGCAGCGCTCCCCTGCCCCATCGCCCCGTCGTCATCGGTTCTGGCCCGGCCGGTCTGTTGGCGGGCTATTACCTGGCGCAACGCGGCTATCGGCCGCTCATTTTGGAGCGAGGGCAAGCCGTCAAAGAACGCGTCGGCGCCATCCGCGACTTCGACAGCGGTGGCGCATTTGATCGCGAAAACAACTATCTGTTTGGCGAAGGGGGCGCCGGCGCATTCAGCGACGGCAAGCTAACCTGTCGCATGAGTGGGCCCGACGTCGAATATGTTTTGCAACGCTTCGTCGATTGCGGCGGCAAGCCCTCGATTGTCTATGAGCAACGGCCGCATCTGGGCAGCAATCGTTTGCCGATGATCTGCCGCAACTTTCGTCGCGCGACCGAAGCTTTGGGAGG
Source organism: Planctomycetota bacterium (assembly GCA_023417165.1). GTDB lineage: Bacteria > Planctomycetota > Planctomycetia > Pirellulales > Pirellulaceae > JAEZGD01. The sequence goes on along the minus strand of JAEZGD010000223.1, from coordinate 3,606 downwards.
CGAATATCGTTTTGGCTGCTGTGTCGAAGGACTCGATCAGCAAGACGGCCAACTGCGCGGCGTGCATACTTCCAGCGGCTATTTGCCGACGAGCGTGGCCATTCTGGCGATCGGCCACAGTGCCCGCGATACCTATGAAATGCTGCATGCGGCTGGTGTGCCGATGCAAGCGAAGGCCTTTCAACTGGGCCTGCGCATCGAGCAGCCGCAAGAGATCGTCAATCAGCATAAATACGCGCACGAGCGTTATTTGGATCTGCTGGGCGCGGCCGACTACTCGCTCATCGCGCACGGCCAGCGCGACCTGTTCACCTTTTGCATGTGTGCAGGCGGCTGGGTGATTCCCAGCGTCAGCGAGCCCGAGATGTTCTGCACCAACGGCATGAGCAACTCGCGCCACGATACGCCGTTTGCCAACAGTGGCCTGGTCGTGACGCTGGAGCCGCACGAGTTCGGGAGCGATCATCCGCTCGCCGGCGTGGCGCTGCAGCGCAAGTACGAAGCGCTCGCTTACCAGCTCGCCGGGCGAAACTATCTTTGCCCGATTCAGCGCGCTGGCGATTTTCTCGCCGGACGCATGCCAGCGCCGACAGAGAAGCTCCCTTCTTCTTACAAGCGGGGCCTTGCGCCGCTAAACTTGAACGAAGTGTTGCCGCCTCCGGTCGCCGCGGCCATGCAACATGGGCTGCCAATTATGGATCGCAAGTGGCGCGGCGACTTCTTGCGGGATGCGGTGCTGGTCGGCCCCGAAATGCGCGGCAGTTCGCCGGTCCGCATCGTGCGCGACCCGGCCAACTTTCAATCGCCAGCGATTCGCGGCCTGTATCCGATTGGCGAAGGAGCGGGCTTTGCTGGCGGCATCGTCAGCGCCGCTGTCGATGGCCTACGTGCGGCCAAGAAGGTCGTGGAACAGTTTGCGGCTGTGTGAGACTTAGGTCTTTACTTGCTTCGACTGCCGAGGCAATTGCACCTCTGCATTGACCTCCGCCACTGGCACGGCCAGGCCGGGCGATGGCAATTTCTAACACGCATCGCGGCCCTCAACATCCTTGCACCCTATTAACCTCTAGGGCGCAGGAGATTAGCCTTCCTAACGGTTCCGTCTGCGACACCGAGAGATAGATCTAAAGCGTGGCTAGCCTTAGGTACTGGCGAAACATCCATCGCGGCCATACGCTTCGGAAGTAGCCGAAAGAATATCGACGATGACTCGCCGCCGGGCGTGAGCAGTATAGACATTGTGTTCTGTAATGCAGACTTCGCCTTGCGGCAGCCATAGGCTTATTTCGCTCTACAACGCCCGTCCGATTAAGGATGCACCCAACCATGTCCGAACCCAACCCCTATGCTCCGCCGCCGCAGATCGAACCCGCGACCAAAATTCCCCACGGTGCCAAGCAGTTCCAGCCGTGTCCCGCCTGCGGCAATACCTATGCCAAGCAGGCGAGTTATACGTGGTGGGGCGGCGCGGTCGGACCGTGGCTCTTCACGCATGTAAAGTGCTTGCAATGCAAGACGTGGTACAACGGCAAGACAGGGCAATCGAACAACACGGTGATCGCCATCTATGTTGGAGTCACCACGGTCATCGGGTTGGCGCTTGGTGCTTTGATTTTCCTGGCCTAACGGGGCGAGATTGGAACCGGACACAAGCCCGTGCTAGACTGCGCCCTTTGGCATTGGCGGAACATTTACCTCACCGAGGAGCTATCCCATGTCCGTTTGGACTCGCCCATTGTCGTTACTCACTTTCGCCCTGCTGACAGGTCTTGCGTTGTCGGCCCATGCAGCAGACGAACTGAAGGTCGGCGACGCCGCGCCCGACTTTGAGTTGCAAGGCAGCGATGGCAAGAAGTACAAGCTGTCGGACTTCAAAGACAAGCAAGCCGTAGTCGTCGCCTGGTATCCGCGGGCTTTCACGGGCGGTTGCACCAAGGAATGCAAGTCGTTCGCGCAAGATGGCCCGAAGCTGAAGGCGTATAACGTCGCCTACTTCACTGCCAGCACCGACGACGCCGAGAAGAACAAAGAGTTCGCCAAGTCGGTCGGGGCAGACTACCCGATCCTCAGCGATCCTACCGGCGCGACTGCCAAGGCGTACGGCATCTACAATGCCGAACGCAATGCCGCGCAGCGCGTGACATTCATCATTAACAAGGATGGCAAGATCGCCGCCATCGACAAGGCGGTGAAGACCGATTCGCATGCGGCCGACGTCGCGGCCAAGCTCGGCGAATTGGGCGTCGAAAAGAAATAGCCCAGTGCGTCTTCTGTTTAGCTCTGAACCACCAAGACCTCGCACGATCAACGTCGCGCGAGGTCTTGTTTTTTCGCCCTCTCAATCTGAAATCAACTACCGGAACTTGTAGTTCGGGTTGTTGTGATCGAAGTCGCTGTCGGGCAGGCCGACGTTCAGCTTCAGATTCAAATAGGTGTATTCTTCCAGCACAGGCGGTTGAGCGCCTTCGCGTTCTGGCCAGCCGTAAGCCGCATAGCGGATCGGCAGTCCCAATTCGTCGTCGATAAAGACTTGCGCCAGGAAGAAGTCGAACTGCGGGCGTTTCACCGGATGTTTGACTTGCAGTAGCGTGCAGACGCGGCCGTTGATCTTGGCGTCGCGCATGAAGTTAACTTCGCACTCGCCTCCCGCTTGCTTTTCGCGCTCGGCGCGCTCGAGCAGCTTGATAACGAGGTTTTCGAGACCAATCTCGGTGATCGGGTGCAGGTTGTCGGCCATCGCCAAGGCCGAATCAGGACGCAGCCACACTGATGGGACAATCTTGCCTTTCAGTCCCCCTTCTTTGGCGAGCAACTTGTCGTTGTTCTCGCCTTCGATAAAGAGCACTTCGCGCCCCTTGATATCCTCGGGCTTAAGAAAGTACAGGTAGACGCCAAATTTGGTAACGGCGCGGCCGTCCTGCACTTTGCCATTGCGAATCTTGGCAAACATGTACTCGTGGTCGCGCAACGTGCCTTTGACGCGTTCGCGCTTCACCAGCGTGCAGGTGTAGTCGGCGATGTCGTTGCGAATGATCCCCAGCGCGCGGGTGGCGATCTCGATCGCAGGATCGAGCGGATGTGATCCGCCTTGGGGCGCGCCTTCGGTATTGGCTACGCGAAAAACCGGCTCACGCAACTGATCGCGTGAGCGTTCTTGGGCAATGGCGGCGGCAGCGGCAGCCCCTGTGCCGACCAGGCCACCAAGGAAATGTCGGCGGTCGATGCTGGCTCGCGTCATCGAGCTGATCTCCTGAGAGGAGAAGAAGGCCACGCCGAGACCGTCTGCCGGTTCCTGGCTGCAAGCACTTCATCCATGAAAGTTTCTAAGGCCTCCGTCGGGCTACTGCAACCAGCGGGCCGAACGGAACTATTTGTCGACATCACATGCCGACTTGGTGATCTAACCTTTTGCGGCATTTCCAGTTACGAACAATGCATTCCTTTGCTTCGTCAACTGGTGTCGCTTGCAAGTGAATTCGTTATTACTCTTCGCCACGGCAAGTTGGCAATTATTACAATTCACGGGACAAGCGCCATAGCTTGCCTAACCGCGACCGCCGTGGTTGCGATTGTAACGCTGTCTCGTCCTCTCGGGGAGTATAGTCT
>JAEZGD010000132.1 GCA_023417165.1 Planctomycetota bacterium | reverse complement strand
CCCCCCCCCCCCCCCCCCGCGTCGATCAGTTCCGCCATGCCGAGCGCGGTCGGTTGCACGACCAAAAACTCGCCGAAGCGATCGACGATCAGGCCACTCATGCCATCAGCTTCGCTGAACACCAGGCGAGCGGCGCCGCGCGGGTCGGTCAGCCCCAAATGCTGTCGCAGCGCCAAGGCATTGGCCAATCGTCGCCGCCAGAACTCCAAGTCAATCGCTTCGTCGGCCTGCCAGGTATAGAGCCGAACGCGAATGCGGCTTTGCCCGTTGTAGATGCCGCGGGCGATCCAGTGACCGTTCTCGGCGGTCAGATCAACCACTTGGCCGTCGGCGACCTGACCATCGACGCGATCGACGGCCGAATCGAGCACCCAGGGATGACGGCCAAAGAAGGGGGCGGCTTTCCGCGGCCTCAGCACGACGCGTGGCAAATCAGACATGACAGGCAAACTGCTTTCAAACAAAGGAAGACACTGCAAAGCATCCCGCAAACTACCCCTTTATGCCGCCCGTTCCAAGGGCCGGTCAGCGGTCCGCGACACTTGGGGCAACCCGCAAAATGCTGGTCACTCGCGATGGGATGCCGAGCTAAACGGAACGCGTCGGCCGGGCGAAACCGCTTTCTTCCCGGCGGCGGGAGCGAACCGAACGAGGCTCCGTAACCATACTTTATGCCTGCGTTTTTCGACGCATGGCGGCAGCGAATAAGCCGTGAAGCGAGTTTCTAAGTGATGTGGTAGTAGCGACTTGTGTGATTATGCGTGGGCGTAAGTGCCCCAGTAGGCCGGGCATTGCTCCCGAATTCTATGCCGACCCCACAGAGGGGTGCGATGCGTTGGAGCAGCCGCCTTCGTCCGCCCACGGAGGAGCGACGCCAACAGCGAGACAGAGGTGATCCACTTGCCAGATCGATTGTCAAAGAACCTAGCTTCAATAATACGCAGGAGTGTTGGTGTAGTGAAGATGTCAAATGTAATAGTTGTGTAATTGTGTTGTAGTGATGGGAAACGACTCGACCTGCCCCACCTTGGCGATTTACACTAGGGCGGCTGCTACGTTGCCCCCTGCCCTTCCCTGCTGCCTGAGGCCCGTCGATGCCGCGTCACTGTCTTGTCGGTCTGTTGTTGTTGGTTTGCGGAATCGGTGTGACTGTCGCCCAGGAGCGCACCGCCCAGCAGCCAGGCACGCCGCCAACGCCGCACTGGATCGCGCCACTGACCGCCGCGCCAGCGCCTGGCTATTTTCGTGCGACGCTGACGTTGCCTGAGAAGGTCGAGCTTGACTTTGCCGACCTGTTCGTCGCCGCCCACTCCAAAGCAAGCGTGACGATCAACGGTGTGCGCCAAGGCGAGGCGCGCGGTACCGAACGCTTCGCGCATTTCGCGGTGACCAAATGGCTGGTTGCGGGGAAGAACACCATCGCGGTCGAATTGACCCCTGGCGAGAAGTCGCCTGCGCTGTTGCTGTCGTTGCACGTCGTCGACCGCGAAGGTCGCAGCTATTGGCTGGCGACCGACGACCAATGGAAGACTTCCGAGGCCGCGCCCGAAGGCTGGCTCTCGGCCGACTTCGACGATAAGGAATGGAAAGCCGCTGCGAAGCTTGGCCCGATCGGCGCGGCGCCCTGGGGAGCGCCGACGACCGAGGCCGAACACTATCACCAATGGAAGCAAGCGCTGGGAGCGGAAACGGCCGTCGATCCGCGCACCTTCAAACTGCCGCCGGGCTACAAGGTCGAGCTGCTGCGTTCCGCAGGCAAGACCGAAGGCTCGTGGATCAGCCTGGCGTTCGATGACCAAGGGCGATTGCTGGTGAGCCGCGAGGACAAAGGCATTCTGCGTCTGACATTGGCCGAGATGCCGCGTCGTGAACTCGCCGGCGAATCTCTTGCGCAGCAGATCAAGCTCGAAACGATCAACGACACGCTACTGGAATGCCGTGGGCTGCTGTGCGTTGGCAAAGACTTGTATGTCAACGCCAACAACACCAAGGGCTTGTATCGGCTGCGCGATACCGACGGCGACGACACCTTCGACGAAGTGAAGCTGCTGCGCGACCTGCCTGGCGATGTGGGGCATGGTCGCAACGATCTCACGCTTGGTCCCGACGGCAAACTGTATTTGATGTATGGCAACGACGTTCGCTATCCGACCGACGATCAGCTAGGCACGTCGCCCCTGCGCAACTTCGGCCAAGATCGCTTGCTGCCGTGCGAGTGGAACAAGTTTTTGTTCAACTCCGGCGTGACTGCGCCAGGCGGTTATGTCGTGCGGACCGACCTGGAGGCGAAAACCTGGGACGTCGTCGCGGGCGGATTTCGCAACGCGTATGGCATCGCCTTCAATGGTGACGGCGAGATGTTCACCTACGATTCGGACATGGAATGGGACGCGGGCGCGCCGTGGTATCGGCCGACGCGGATCAATCATATTGTCAGCGGCGGCGACTATGGCTGGCGACAAGGGACCGACAAGTGGCGGGCGTGGTATCCCGATAGCCTGCCGAGCAATTTTGACGTGGGACTCGGTTCGCCGACGACCGTGAAGTTCGGCACGCTCAGCGATTTCAGCCTGGAGCATCAGAACCACTTCTTCATCGCCGACTGGGCTTACGGCCGCATCTTGTCGGGCATGTTGACGCCGGTCGGCGCAACCTATCAGGCCACGGGCATGAGCGACTTCATTTCGGGCCGGCCGCTGAACGTTTGCGATTTCGAGTTCGGACCCGATGGTGCGATGTACTTTGTCACCGGCGGCCGACGCACGCAGTCGGGCTTGTATCGCGTCGTGTATCAGCCGGACCAGGCCATGCAGGAGGCCAAGGAGACCGTCCCCAATCTCGGTTCGCAAGGAAGCTACGACGCCCGCGAGTTGCGCCGCCGTTTAGAGTCGCTGCATGGTCGCGTAAGTGACGAAGCGGTCGGCGCTGCCTGGCCGCATTTAGGGAGCGCCGATCCGTGGCTTCGTCACGCTGCCCGCGTGGCGATTGAAACGCAGCCATTGGCCAAATGGCGCGACAAAACGCTCGCCGAACCAAAGCCGAACATTGCCGGCACCGCGCTGCTAGCGCTCGCGCGCGTCGGTGCAGCGGACGATGGGCCTGCGGTTCGCAAACGCCTGGGCGAGTTGGATTGGAAGACGCTGACTGCCGAGCAGCGATTGATTGTGCTGCGAGCATTGCAACTATCGCTGATTCGCCAAGCGCCGCCGACGCCGGAAGAGATCAAGGCGCTACGCGCCACGTGGGAACGCACGTATCCACAGACCGCCATCGAGCAAAACGACTTGCTGTGCGAGCTGTTGGTGTATTTGCAGTCGCCGGTGGTGGTCGAGCGCACGCTGCCGCTCTTGGATGCCGCGGCGACGCCGGAGGAGAAGTTTCATTATTTGATGTGCTTGCGGCTGGCGAAGACGCCGTGGACGATCGAGCAGCGGAAGGTCTACTTCACGTGGTTGCAACGAGCGGAGAAGTTTCCCAGCGCGCATTACATTCCACGTTTTGTGGCGTTTATCCGTGAGGAGGCCATCGCCGCACTGAGCGAGGCCGAAAAGCAGCAGCTCGGCGCGCTGTTGCAACCGGTCGCCGCCGCCAGCGAAGGCGCGGTTGCTGCGCCGCGGCCGTTTGTGAAGGCGTGGACGCTGGGCGATTTTGCCGCCGAACTCGATCGCCCGCGCGCTGAGATTGATACCGCTCGCGCCAAGGCACTGTATATCGCGGCCGATTGTGCGAAGTGTCATCGCCTGGGGACGGAAGGGGCGCTGGTCGGTCCCGATCTGACCGGCGTGGGCAAACGCTTCAGCCGCCAGGATTTGTTGCTGTCGATCTTGGAGCCGTCGCGCGTCATCGACGACAAGTACAAGCAAAAGAGCATCGCCACCAGCAGCGGCGTGACGTACACCGGGCAAGAAGTCGCGGTCGACGACGTGGCCGTTTCGCTAATCACCGACCCGACGCAGCCCACCAAGATCACGCGCATCGCCCGCGGCGACATCGAGGACAGCCGCCCCTCGCCCCTCTCGCCCATGCCGCAAGGACTGATCAACACGCTAACCAAAGACGAAGTGCTGCTGCTGCTCGATTACATCAGCACGCGGTAAGTAGCCAGCTCGCTCCGCGAGCTGAAAATCTCTGCGGAACGTCACCGGCGCGACTGAGGGGAACGTTCAAGATGGTCGCCGCAGCGTCGGGATAACGACCACGCAGAGATTCCCCGCTCGGCGGAGCGAGCGGCCCACGTAGCCTTTCGCTCCGCGAAGTTACGATCTCGGATCGCCGGCGGCGCGCTTAATGACGGCGCTCACAATGGGCACTGGCGTGGCAACGGTAAACCAAGGGGATCGCTTCACACGGCTCTGCAACGCCATGATCAGAACCTAAACGCCCAATAGCAAACGTGCTTTTTCTGCAGCGGCACGGACTACCTTGGAACGATCGTTGCTGGCGGCTTTGAGGATGCGATCGACTTCTGGCGACTTCGCCCCGATCGCTGCCAGAGTGCGAATCGCTAGGATGCGAAGCTTGGCTTCTGTAGCACCGCACAATGGGATCACATGCGGTACCGCGGCATCGGCTGGCTGACCAATACTCATGATTCCTCGCAGCGCTGGCGCGGTAAGCTCTGGATCGTCTAGATGTACGATCAGCGCCTTGCACGCCGGTTCGGGAGCGTCGCGGCCGATGATGCTCAGCACAGCCACTGCCATCGAGCGCGTCATAGGATCCGAGTCAAAGGTTAGCCTGATTACGGGCAATACAATTGGTTCTAATGCACCCAGTTGATTGCACACCCCAATTCGTCCGGCAAAGTCCAGACCGGCTTGTTGCGTGAGCGCGTCAGGACTTTCTAGTAGTTCCTGCAATAAAGGAAGTATGCGGCAGCGTTGCTCTGCGGACCAGCGGCAGCGATAGAGTTGACCCCATGAGTCGGCGCTGAGTTCCTGCAGAATACCGCGATGTTCGGGCAGCATATTCGTGTCGTTGCTCTCGTTCGTTCGAATGCTCCAGCGCGACTGAGGCGAACGTTTAAGATGGTCGCCGCGGCGTTGGGATAGCGACCACGCAGAGATTTGCCGCTCGGCGGAGCGAGCGGCCTACCAGAAGCGCCAGATCGGTTTGGCGGTGATTGGTGATTGATGCTCGAGGGCTTGTTGCAGGCGTTCCTCGGCGGAAGCGGCGTAGGGCTGACGATGCAGCCAGTAAAACAAGCCGAGCGCGAGCGCGGCGCAGATCGCCGAGAACGTCGCATCGTAGCCGACTTCGGTTTCGGTGAACGTGATCCAACGCTTCAGCCACGGTGCTTGTTCCAACAGCGCCGGCAGCCATGACTTCATCGTCATCATCAGGCTGTTGTGCGTGAAGTGGAACAGCATGCCAGGCACCAGGCTGCCGGTTCGCAATGCGATGTAGCCAATCACCAGGCCGACGCAGAACGCAGCCAGCGATTGTTGCAACAGGCTGTGCGTGATGCCAAAGAAAAAGCTGCTGGCCGCAATCGCTACCCAGCGATGTCCGGTGTGCCGCATGCCGGTGAGGATGAAGCCACGGAAGGCCAGCTCCTCGCAAATCGCCGGCGTCAGCGCCATCAGCAACACGATATAGATCAGCGGTTGATCGGTGATTAAATGTTCGAAGCTTTTCAGCTTGGCGATAGTGTCTTCGCTGATCGGATAGACGGTCTGAATCGCCTGGTTGAGCCAGAGCGTCAGCGGATGAATCAGCATCGCCAGCAAGACCGCAAACGGCAAGGTTTGCCAGCGTGGCCAATACAACGCGAGTGCTTTGCGCGGGCGGCTGGTGAGTAGCAGCGCCATCACGACGGCGGGCAGTGCAATGACACCGATTTGCATCGCTAGCGTCATGGCGGCGAAACCAGCGAAGTTCTCGACCGCCGGCGCGGCCAGACTGCCAAAGAACTGGATGATCAGGATGATAACGCCGCAGGCGATGGCCATGCCGACCGACGGCGTTTCCTTGCGATCGCGCACCAAGTGCCGCAGCCACAACCGCAGATCCAAGCGTTCGCTTTCGCGGAACAGGACCGACTCGTTATTGAATTGATCAATCGCCCAGCGAATCGCCAGCAGGCAGCAAGCGATGGTTACGCCAATCACCGGCAACGCATAGCGGGCGGCCTCCCAATAG
>JAEZGD010000623.1 GCA_023417165.1 Planctomycetota bacterium | reverse complement strand
GTCGAAGACCCCGACCTGACTGGCATCGACGAGTGGCCCGTGGAACTGGATGGAAGTGTCCAGGGACGCGTTCCTGGCGAGCTTTCGGGCCACAAAACCGAGAAGACGTATCGCCAGCCGTTTGAGTATGCCGAAGTGCTTCAGGCGGCGGGCGTGGAACTGCCTGAGCGCGAAATCATCGCACGCTATTACCGCGAACGGGCGTTGCCACATTTAGTGTCGTTTCCCGTGCGTAAGCAACCGCAGTCGACCGATCCGCTGCCCGAAGGGCTGGACGTGTGGGACGTTGGTTCGCCCCTCGATCGCATCGACTGGCTCAGCACGTTGATGAGCGGGCCGGTAGTGCCGGGCGTGACGACGCGCGAACGACTCTTTGGCGACAGCCCCGGCGCCGATCCCCAGACGATTCCCTTGGATCTTTATGTCGGCATCGACTGTTCCGGCTCGATGGGCGATCCGGCGCGGCAGCTTTCGTATCCGGTGCTCGCCGGGACGATCGTGGCGCTATCGGCGCTTCGTGTCGGCGCGCGCGTGAAGGTCGTTCTCTCAGGCGAGCCTGGCAAATCCATCTCGACCGACGGCTTCATTCGCGATCAACGAGTGCTGCTGCGCACGCTGGTGAACTATTTGGGAACCGGCTATTCGTTCGGCATTCACCGTCTGGCGGAGACCTTCGATAGCGATCGCCCGCGCTCGCGACCGGTGCATGTGCTGATCGTCAGCGATAACGACATGTTCAAGATGCTCGGCGAGAAGGGCAATGGTCGCTTGGGCTGGGATGTGGCGCGCGAAGCGCTGCGCCGCTGCGGCGGTGGTGGAACCTTTGTACTGCAGCTGCCGGCATGGTACTTGGACGCGACAAGCAAGTTCGTGCCGAAGCAGCTCGATCGAATGCAAAGCGAAGGCTGGAACGTCAGCATCGTCGATTCGATGGAGCAACTGCTTGAGTTCGCCAGAACGTTCAGCCGCCGCAACTATCAAAGCAATTCCGCAAGGTAACGGCGCATGACATCGGATGGACCACAACTCGAAACGCTGTTGCATCGGCTGGCCGATTGCCCAGCCGAGTTTCTGCAGCCGCCGCAGGCCGATAGTGCCGAGCGGATCGACGCCGTTGCGATTGTGTGCGATCAACTGCGGCAGATGGAGGTCACGCCAGAGCAAGATTCACAACTGCTCGATGCGCTGCGCAAGCTGAAGGCTCCGCATCAGACGCTGCTGGCGATTGTGAGTTGGCTATTAGCCGATGCGTGGTTTATCGGACGTCCGCAACTCGGCAAGAAGATGCTTGCGCTGTATGCGGCCGAGAGGTTCGGTGCGCTCACCACGTTGGTGAAGCCAGAGAAGTTCGTGCACGATCCCGATCGGCGCGAAGAGTTGGTGCGCGTTTGTTTACATGCCCTGGGCTTGCGACCAGAAGGAGAATCGGCGCATGCATCGGCTGACCGATTGACGACGCTCGATAGCGTCGAGCGCGATCGCGTGCTGCGCGGGACGGCGGCAGCCGAACGCCGGGCGCGTGAGATTCGTGAAGCGATGGCGAAGAAGAAAGCTCAAGAGGCCGCGAGCCGTTATGGGGAATAACGCCCGCAGCGACCGACTATGTACGCAGAACTGACCGAATCCGAGCGTTTTCCGCTGCTCACGCCGCCAGGGCGAAAGCTGTTGCACGCGATGCGCCAAGACCCGCAAGCGCCGCTGTGGAACTGGCCCAACGGCGAACAGCTCGATGTAGAAGGACTTGCGCGCGTCAACGCGTTCGCGTCCGCGCTGACAACGACACCAGCAACTTCGCGGCAGGAACCGCCGTGGCTGGCCGAGTTCGTCGACTATTGCCTGGCCGAGGTGCCTCATTATCGACAGCGCAGCGCCGCGGGGACGCCGCTCGCCAGCATTCCTTCGACGACGCGCGCCGACCTGACGGCCAAAGTATGGGGCTTCGTTCCCGAAAGTCAGCCGCTCGACGATTTGATTGTCTTTAGCAGCAGCGGTACGACAGGGCATCCAGCGCAGTTGCCGACATCGTCAGCAGCGGCGGCGTGCGGCGTGGTGCTGTTGGAACGCGCGCTCGCCAGCGTCGGTTTACAGTTCCCGCGTGGTCCGGCAGGCGTCGCGCTCTCGAACGTTGTCGCCTATCGCGGAGCCTACACCACGGCGATTGTGGTCGCTTACTTGCAAGAGGCCGGCTGCGTGCGCGTCAATCTCAGCAGCGACGCCTGGCGAAACGTTGACGATCGCCGCGCGTATATGGATCGCTGGGCCGCGCCGGTCATGCTCGGCGATCCCGTCGCCTTCGCCCAATTGGCGGCCGTTGGCATCGAACGCCCGCCCCAGGCGATGATCTCGTGCATCACGCATCTGTCCGACGCGCTGGCGGCGAATCTGACCGAGCAGTACGGCTGTCCCGTCTTGGATTTATACGCGTTGACGGAAGCGGGCATCGTGGGGCTGAAGACGCCGCACGGCTTTGCGATTCTGCCGCACGATTTGTATGTCGAGATACTCGACGAGCATGACCAGCCTTGTCCGGTCGGTATGCGTGGCGAGATCACGCTGACCGGCGGTCGCAATCCGTATCTGCCGCTGCTGCGATATCGTACCGGCGATTTTGCCGCCTGGGCGTGGCACGACGGCCAGGCGGTGCTGGCCGATTTGGAAGGACGCCAACCCGTGCAGTTTGTGACGCCTGGCGATCGCATCGTGCACAGCATGGAAGTCACCCGCCTACTGCGCCGCTTCCCGCTCACGCAGTATCAATTGCACCAGGACGCCGACGGCAGCTTTCACTTTCGCTACCGCGGCTTCCTCTCGTCCGACGACCTCCAATCCGCCCTCCTCGACCTGCTCGGCCCTTCCACCCAACTCCAACTCTCCGAACTTCCCGACCAAAGCACTTCCCCGCGCAAATGGGTTGCGTACTCTTCGGATATGAAGTGGTGAAGTTGTTGACTGCTAAGTATTGGCATATAAACTTTGCTCAGCAATTCAATGCCTTGCATGCGCACTCGCGTTTTGCTCATGCCAGCTCACTGCTGAACTTCATAATTCAGCATTGAGCCTTTCTCCTCGCGCCATTGCATACGGCACGGTACGTTGTGGGCCCATAGCGACTTAAGAGAACAGGAAGGCAATTCGTGGAACCTGGGCTATATGATCATGTGTTGACGAAGGCGATCGAAGCGAAGATTGCTCATTTGGGCGATTCGAACGTAGCAGAACTCACGCCAGTCGATGCTGAGGAGGCGCACTCCGTCCTTGCACAGTACTTAGAGCATCGAATCGTTGAAGGCTTAGCCCATTATCGTGGCACAGACGCTGCAGAGAAGCAGCAGCAATTGGTCGAGCAGATCGAGGCGACGCTCGCAACGGCGCTTGGCAATGGAGAATCCTCAGCATTCGGTGTCGTCACGCCTTTGCGACGCCTGTTGGCGATTCGGCCATCTGCAGCGCTATCCGGCAGTATGCGGCCTGAAAGTCCGCTATCACGTTCGTCGCTGTTCACCGGGACGAGACTCGATGCAAGCCTGGGCAGTCAACTGCGAAAAGAGATTGCGACCTGTGAACGGGTCGATATTCTGTGCTCTTTCATCAAGTGGAGCGGCCTGCGTGTTCTACTCGATCACTTGCGTGAGCTAGTCGAGAAGGCGCCAGGCAGTGATCCCGTTATTCGTATAATCACGACCAGCTACATGGGGGCGACTGATCCTAGAGCTGTGGAAGTGCTGCGAGAACTGCCACGAACCGAAGTTCGCATCAGTTACGACACCAAGCGCACTCGCCTGCACGCGAAGGCGTATCTTTTTCATCGAAAGACTGGTTTTGGCAGCGCCTATGTAGGCTCCGCCAATCTGTCCAACCCGGCGCTTTCCGATGGGCTCGAATGGACGACGAAGCTCAGCCAGTACGAATTGCCGTACCTCTGGGAGAAGGTGACGGGCACCTTTGAAACGTATTGGCAAGACGATGAGTTTCAGGCGTTTGATCAGGAGGCGATACCGAGACTCCGGCGAGCAATTCAGACGGAACGCAGTGTTGCTT
>JAEZGD010000066.1 GCA_023417165.1 Planctomycetota bacterium | reverse complement strand
GTATTATCTTCCGCATTGACCACGCGATAGTTGGCCATGTCGGGAATCGCGCCGCCTGACGTAATGGCCGCCAGGCGAGCTCCGGCGCGGCCCTTGATCTTGCCGTGGATGCGGTCGCGATGCAAATACGCGCCGCGTTTGGCGATGCCCAGCCCTTCGGTCGCAAGCTGTAGCACGTCTTCGAATTCTTCGCGCGTCAGATTGCGATACGGATACGCCTGGCGGACCAGATCAAACAGCGCATCTTCGTCCCATTCGTCGCAGGCCGCGGCGGCAATGATCTGCTGCGCCAAGATATCAAGCGGCTTTTGGGGAATCTCGATGCGATCGAGCTCGCCCCGTTTGACGGCGCGAATCAGGGCCAGCGATTCAAGCAGTTCGTCGCGTGTGAGCGCCATTAAGCGCCCCTTCGGAACCGCGCCGAGCGAGTGGCCGCTGCGGCCAATGCGTTGCAGGAACGTGGCGATCGAGCGAGGCGAACCGATCTGCACCACCAGGTCGATATAACCGACGTCGATGCCCATTTCGAGCGACGCCGTGGCGACGATCGCTTTCAGTTGCCCGGACTTGAGTCGTTGCTCGGCGTCGAGACGAATTTCACGCGACAGACTGCCGTGGTGGCTGGTGATGGCATCGGGGCCGAGCATCTCGGTCAGTTGATGCGCAACACGTTCGCACATCCGCCGCGTATTCACGAACACCAGCGTGCTGTGATGCGACGCGACAAGCTCGCAGAGCCGCGCGTAAACTTCGCCCCACTGTTCGTTCGAACAAACCGCTTGTAGTTCGCTCGGCGGCACTTCCAGCGCCAGATCCAAGTGGCGAATGTGCCCCGAGTTGACGATGTGCGGCCCGGTCGTAGTGCGGGTTGCCGTCGCGGTTGACGCAGTAAATAGCTCTTGCTGGCCGCGCGGACGAATCGATGCCATCGCTGGGCGCGGACGCTCGCCGACCAAAAACGCGCCGATCTCTTCCATTGGCTTTTGCGTGGCCGACAGGCCGATGCGCACCGGCGGTTGCTCACACAGGTGATCCAATCGAGCCAGCGTGAGCGATAGATGCGAGCCACGTTTGTCGCGGGCGAGCGCGTGGATTTCGTCGACGATGACCGTCTTCACACTGCGCAAGAGGTCGCGGCTTTTGGCCGATGTCAGCAGCAAAAACAGCGACTCCGGCGTTGTGACCAGAATATGCGGCGGACGGCGGGCCATCGCGGCGCGCTCGGCGGTGGGCGTATCGCCGGTACGCACGGCGGCGCGAATCGGCGGCGTCCCGAGGCCTTCTTGTTCGGCGAGCGCCGCCAGTTCCAGCCGCGGCACTTGCAGGTTGCGTTGGATGTCGTTGCTGAGGGCCTTCAGCGGCGAAACGTAAACGACCTGGATCCCTTCTTCCAGCGTGCCGTCGAGCCACTGCCGCATCAGGCGGTCGATGCAGACCATGAATGCCGAGAGCGTCTTGCCTGAGCCGGTCGGCGCGGCGATCAACACGTCTTCGCCTGCGGCGATCCGCGGCCAGCCTTCCGCCTGGGGATCGGTGGGGGCGCGAAAACGGGATTCGAACCAGCGTCGAACCAGCGGATGAAAGAGGTCGAGCGACATGTCGCTATTCTATCCCGCGCTGGCCAACTGGTAAACGCACGTTCACATGGCAGTTGGCTTATGGTTCATTTTTCGCCCGCCTCATCCAGGGAGCCGAGGACAATCAATTGAGAGTGTTCCTGAATCGCGGCATGCTCTATCCAACCTTTTGAAACGCCTGTCCGAGTACCTCGATGCCGCCACAGTGACAACGAACGGTGTCGACACTGCAAATGATCCACCGCACGTCTAGATATGGCGGCCCCCCGGAAAAACTGCGGGCGAACAACTCGCTGTAAAGGTACCCGCGGATCGTTTCGCAGAATGCGTCTTCGTGCTGCACCAAGCGGTCGATCAGGGGATAACCGAGGTCATGGAGGTACTGCGGATATGAATCTCCGGTCTGCTCGTAGTCGTACTTCATGTCCAGCACGAAATCGTTCGCGTCCTCGGCAATCAAGTCGCGAACCTCAGTGAGGTTGCATCTCAGCTTATACGGATAGAGGGGCAACTCTACCGGCCCATTGAAACCAAGCTCCAAGTAACTGATCCGGTGGGCCGGGATAAGCTCGCCGTTCACTTCACAAATCATGGCGGCGTGACTTCCTGCGGAGTCATGATGAACGGCGAACACTCGATCGGTCTAGAAGTTATCAGCAGTGCCACCGTCAACTATCAGTGCGTGCTTGCTTTATACGACAACAGTCTTCGAGCACCGTCACACATTTCTCGAATCCGCAGCCGTAACGATCTCGCAACAACACCACGGCGACAATTCTTGAACAACCTGCTGCCAGTGCCGCCTTGCAGAAACTCTCCGGCGAATCGTGCAGCGGTACGAACGCCTCGAATCTCTTGTATTCCGCCTTGTCGACCATAGCCTGATCCCTACCCATTGGCGTAGAAGCGACGCGTCCTCAATCCACGCCGACAAACCGCCGCAGCAGCGCGCCGACGGTGTAGGCCAACGCGGCGGCAGAGCCACCGACGAGCAAGGTTTCGACCATGCTGCGCAGGAGGGGTTGCTGCGAGGCGCGGCCGCGAATGATGCCGATGGTGGCGAACGTCACTGCGGTGCAAATCGCGCTCAATAGAAAGGTGCGATCGGCTCCGAGCCACGGCTTGAGAAACAGCGGGGCGAGCGGCACCATGCCGGCCAGCACAAACGCGCCGAACGTGACGCCCGCGGCCGTCTGCGGCGATTCGAGTTGCAGTTGCAGGCCCCACTCCTCGGCCAGCATCGTGTCGACCCAGCGCTGGCGATCGCTGGTGATGGTGGCGACAATATCTTCGAGGGTTTGCCCCGAGAAGCCTTTGGCTGCAAAGATTTGGCGAATCTCTTCCGCTTCGCCGTGGGGAAAACGCTCGATGTGCTGCTCTTCGAGTCGCCGATACTTGGCGACCACTTCGTGATCGGCGCGCGTCTTCAGATACTGGCCCACTGCCATGCTGAAGCCGTCGGCCAGCACGTTCGCGAGCCCCAATACCAGCGCCGCGCCGACGCTCAGGCCGGCTCCCGCCACGCCAGCGACAATTGCAAACGTCGTCACCGTCCCATCGACCGCACCCAGTACGAAATCGCCCAGCATTCCGTGCTGGTTCACCTGCTGCAAACGCAGCGCAATCGCCTGCGGTGTATGGTCGTGGTCGAGAGACGGATTAGGCATAAAAGTGGCGAGTGGCGAGTGGCGAGTG
>JAEZGD010000035.1 GCA_023417165.1 Planctomycetota bacterium | reverse complement strand
GTTCTGCACCGACGCTACGAGTGGTCAGGGCTACCACATTGGCTTCCCTTATCGCGGCACGCCGAAGCAAGTCTTCGTCAAGCAGCACCGCCCTGTGCCTGGCATTGGCATGATTTCCGGAAGCCATTTTCCTCCGGAGTTCCAAGGGAATCTGTTAGTGGCAAATGCCATCGGATTCCAAGGTGTCGCCCAATACAAATTCAACAACACTGGCGCGACATTTCATGCCGAGCCGGAGGAGACGATCCTTTCCTCGAAGGATCCTAACTTCCGCCCGTCGTACGTCAGTATGGGTGGCGATGGCGCGCTATACATCACCGATTGGCAGAACCCCATCATCGGTCACTTGCAACATAACCTTCGCGATCCCAATCGCGACCACAGCCATGGCCGCGTCTATCGCGTGACGGTGGACGGTCGCCCACTGCGGAAGCCTGTGAAGATGCGTGGTATGTCGGTCGCCGACGTCGTCGGTCAACTGGCCTCGCCGGACGATGACGTTCGTTATCGCGCTCGCCTGGAACTGACGGGCCGCAATCATCAAGAGGCAGTCGAAGCAGCCGCGAAACTTGCCGAGACGCTCGATGCGTCGCAGACCTCGCACGCGCAAACGCTGCTGGAAACCCTGTGGGTGCACTCGACGGTCGACATTTTTAACGAACCGCTGTTGCGTAAGGTGCTCTCTTCGCCCGATGCCAACGTCCGCGCGGCCGCCACACGCACACTGCGCCACTGGCACAGCAAGGTGCAAGACATTGGTCCGCTGTTGTTAAAGCTGGCGGCCGATAGTGACCCGCGCGTGCGGGCCGAAGCGGTGATTGTGGCTACCTTCTACAACGGCCCCGATGCTGCCGAAGTGCTATTCGTTGCTGAACAGTTCCCCAAAGATCCGCAGCTTGAGTTCAACCTGAACGAAGCCCGTAAGACGATTAATGTCGATCAAATCCTGAAAGACGCGATCGCCAGCAACAAGCCGCTGTCGCAGGCGGCACAGCTCTATATGCTGCGTGCGTCCAGCCCAGAAGACCTGATGAAGCTCAAGCCTTCGGAAGCGGTTTACTTGGCGATTCTGGCGCGCCCGACGGCGAAGGCGAATCACTTGAAGTACGCCATCGAAGGTCTGGCCGCTCTGCGCAACACGAGTGAACTGAAGCTGATCGTCGATTTGATCGCCGAGCAGGATAAGCAGGCCGAGTCGAGCGCGCTCGCCGGTGCTGGTGAACTGCTGTTGGCGCAGCCCGCCGAAGCTCTGCGGGGCGTCCGCAAGGAAATGCTCCGTTTTGCCGAGAGTGCTCGCTCGTCTTTAGCTCGGCGTTTGGGCTATGCCGCCTGGATCACGCTCGATGGCTCCGGCGAAGATGTCTTCATTAGCGCCGCGAAGAATGCCGAGAGCCTAAAGCTCGCGCTGGAAGCCGTGTCGCTCGTCAAGAACGAAAAGGTGCGCGCCGGGCTCTATGCTCAGGTTCGCCCACTCTTGTCCGAATTGCCGCCAGCGATTGGCGCTCCGACGGGCAGCGGCACATTCGGCCAGCCAGGCTTGGCGTTCGATTACTTCCTCCCAAGCCCGAACAATGTGGCGTTGGAGACGCTGGAGAAGCTGACACCTAAAGCGTCCGGCATTGCTCCGATTGTTACGTTCGATCTTCCGGAAGTAACTCAGCGTGATGCTTTTGCCATGCGGTTCACCGGAACCTTGGCGATCACGCAGCCGGGTAAATACACCTTTTTCCTGGCGTCCGACGATGGCTCGCGGATGTACCTCGATGGGAAGGAACTGATCAACCATGACGGCTTGCATGGCTTTAACGAGAAGTCGGCAAGCATTGATCTGAAGGCGGGAAGCCATCCGATCGTCGTCACTTACTTCGACAACGGTGGTGGCGATGGCCTGTCTTTGCAGTGGCGTGGTCCCGGCATTCCTGGAAAGCAGGTCGTGCCGACCGAACGTCTGTCGAGCGGCGGCGAGGCGACGTTGTTCGACATCGCCGTTGCGGCAGCCTCGGCCATTCCTGGTCGGGATACCGAACGCTTCAAGGACTTGGCCGCCATGGTGCGAGCCAGTCGTGCGCGAGACAGTGCGGTCACGGCTTTGCGTCAAATCGATAAGCAACATTGGGACAAGGCGGAAACGAAACCGCTTATCGATAGCCTCGTGGCGCATCTTAGCCGGATCCCGGCCAAGTACCGCACTGGCCCGGCGGCGACCGAGATGTTCGCCTTGACCAAAACGCTGGCTGCGACGTTGCCAGCTAACGAAGCCCAGTCGGTTGAAGCGCGGTTGCAGAACCTGGACGTCCGCGTGATCGCTCTCGGCACCGTGCCGGAACGCATGATCTACGACCAGGAACGAATCGTCGTGGAAGCCGGTCGCCCGGTGGAACTGCGGCTCTCGAATGCCGACAAGATGCCGCACAACTTGGTGCTGGTGCAACCCGGTGCACTTGAGGAAGTCGGCCTCTTAGCCGAATCCACCGCGCAAACTCCGGACGTCATCGAGCGTCAGTACGTTCCGAAGTCGGATAAGGTCATCTTTGCGAGCAATCTCTTGCAGCCCGATGCCGCCCAGGCGATCAGCTTCGAGGCGCCGAAGGCTGCAGGGGTTTATCCGTATGTTTGCACCTATCCCGGTCACTGGCGTCGCATGCACGGCGCGTTGATCGTCGTGAATAGCCTGGCGGAATACGAAGCCGATCCGGCCGCGTATCTTGCCAAGCACAACATTCAGATCAAGGACGAACTGCTCACGCTGATTGGCCAAAGCCACGAGTGGAAGCTCGAAGAGTTGATCGGTTTTGTCGAGCCGCTCGAAGGCAACCGCTCGTACGAAGTTGGCTTGAGCGCGTTCAAAGTCTCGAACTGTGTGGCGTGCCACAAGATTGGTAACGACGGCATCGAAGTCGGCCCGGACCTGGCGAAGCTCGAAGAGATGCGACGTACGCCAGCCGCGATTCTCCGTTCGCTGTTGCTGCCTTCTGAAAAAGTGGACGAGAAGTATGTGACGCGTACGCTCGTACTGAACTCGGGCCAAATTGTGACGGGTATGGTCACGGCAGAAACGGCGACCTCGATTACGCTCATCGAGAACCCGCTGGCCAAGACCAAGCCCGTAGTGATCGCCAAGGCGGATATTGACGAAGACGTCAAGTCGCCGAAATCGATCATGCCTGAAGGTTTGCTACAGAAGCTGACCCGGGAAGAAGTGCTCGACTTGATCGCCTTTATCCATGCAGGCGGTGACAAGAAGCACAAGGTGTTCGCCGGACACAACCACGGCCAACACGATCACTAAGCCGGTGATCGACATTGCCGAGTGGCGACACGACCGCGTTGTCGTGTCGCCGTGATGGCCTCGCCTCCCACTCATAAGATCGTGGGGGGCGTGGCGATCCCGGCTAATCGCCGAGATCGCTTGTGGTCGAATGATGCGTTAAATGTCGCTCCATTCTAGTGGGCTCTTCTTCTGCTTATCGCTGTCCTCTTGCAGCTGCATTTGATACAGCGCTGCGAGCACCGCCTGGTGACCGATGACTGCAAGTTCTTCCTCCGGGGCATCTGGGGATGCCGTGTCGGTGTAGCTGCTTTCGAAATTCACCACGTCATTGGCGATCAGATCAATCTGGCTCTCAATCGACACGCTGTTTAGGTAGTTGATTACCAAGAGCGCATCGAGCGGAGTGATCAACATGTCGCCGTTGGTGTCGCCGAAGATCGGCTTTTCCAGCACAGCATCGGTTTCTTGGTAGCCGCCAGCATTGAGGTTGTTGATGATCAATGCCGCATCGAGCGGAGTCACGACTCCGTCCGAATTCACATCCAGCCACGCGCTCGCCCGGGAAGCTTGGCCCGCCAAACCATAAGCCAAGGTTGCTTGCTCGCCAGCAGGGCGTAGCATACTCGAGGCAGGGCCATTCCAATCGCCGGTGATCGGCTGCCAGTGGAAGGGGACCGGCGGCGTGCGGAACGAAATCAAATTGTTGATGCTGCCATTGATCCGGTTGTTCAAGTACCAACTGCTGGTTGACGGGTCGTAAAGTCCGACACTGTCGAAGCCATCGCCATCCCAGTCACCGGCCAGCGGTCGCCAGGTATTGGGAACGGTGGGCGTATGAAAGACGATCAACGAGGTCGTCGTACCATCGGTGCGATTATTGAGATACCAGTTGTTGGCCACTGGATCATACAGGCCCGGCGTGTCATCGCCATCGCCATCCCAATCGCCCACAATTGGCTTCCAACTTGCGGGGACTGGCGGCAATTGCACGATCACCAGCGTATCGATAGTACCATCGATCTCATTGTTCAAATACCACGTGTTAGTGTTCGGGTTGTACAGGCCCACGGTGTCATCTCCATCGCCATCCCAATCGCCTGCAATTGGAATCCATGATGCCGGGACAGGAGGTGTCTGGAAATGTATGACCGTGTTGATTGAGCCATCGACACGATTGTTCAGGTACCAGTCGCTGGTGAGCGGATTGTATAGACCGATCGTCGTTACTCCGTCGCCGTCCCAATCACCACTGATGGCGATCCAGTTGGCCGGAACTGGCGGAGTGGTGAAACTATACAGGTCGTTGACAGTGCCATTCACCTGGTTGTTCAGATACCAGTGAGCGGAATTAGGATCGTACAGGCCAACCGATTCAAACGCGATTGGATTGATCTCTAGC
This sequence comes from Planctomycetota bacterium, assembly GCA_023417165.1. Lineage (GTDB taxonomy): Bacteria > Planctomycetota > Planctomycetia > Pirellulales > Pirellulaceae > JAEZGD01. Next base: position 324 of record JAEZGD010000035.1, on the reverse strand, counting down.
GTGGATCCCGGGGTCAAATCCCGCCCATTCAGTCCCTCGTAGTCGACACCGTAGCGCAGGGCGCGAAAGACGAAGTTTTGTTGCACGCCAGGAATGCCAACGATGGTTTGCGTCGGCACGGGATCGCCTTGGCGTAGGGGGCCGCTGGCAATCACCGGACTGATGTATTTCCAGACGACTTGCTTATTGCGAGTGACTTCGAAGAAATGTCCTTCAGTCCCTTCGTTGATTAGAGTGTTGCCGTTGGGTAAACGCTGGGCGCCGCTGATAATCGGGGCAAAGAAACTGCCTCGATTCGGTGCGACGTATTGCCATACATAATTC
>JAEZGD010000771.1 GCA_023417165.1 Planctomycetota bacterium | reverse complement strand
CGGATCCACGCCGGAGGTCGGTTCGTCCAGAATCAGCAAGTCGGGATGATGAATCACTGCGACGGCGAGCGATAGTCGCTGCCGAATACCAAGCGACAGGCTGCTGGGCAAGGTGTGCTGGACCGCTTCCAGGTCAAACCGCTTGAGCAATTGTTCGACGCGCGCCTCGATCTCGGCGGCCGGCATATGAAACAGCCGGGCATTGAGCACCATGTTCTGCCGCACGGTCAGCTCGTTGTAGAGCGAGAACATTTGCGACATATAGCCGACACGGCGGCGCGTGGCGATGTTCTGGGCATCGACCGGCTGGCCGAACAGCGAACATTCGCCGCTGGTGGCCGGCAGCAGGCCGGTCAACATCTTCATCGTGGTTGTCTTGCCGCAACCGTTGGAGCCCAGAAAGCCGAAGATTTCGCCGCGCTCGATGCGAAAGCTGACATGATCGACCGCGGTAAAGTCGCCAAACCGCCGCGTGAGCTCATGGGCCTCGATGGCGACTTCGCCTGCGCCGTTGGTTTGTGTGCGTGGCGGTACGATCAGTTCTTGATGGCCTTGGCGTTTCTCTTCGGGCAACAGCGCGATGAACGCTGCTTCGAGCGTGGGCTTCTGTGTTTGCTCGCGCAGTGCGTCGGGAGTGCCGGTGGCCAGCACACGGCCAGCGTCCATGGCCACCAGCCAATCGAAGCGCTCGGCCTCCTCCATGTACGCCGTGGCGACCACCACGCTCATCGACGGATTCGCCCGATGAAACTGGGCGATCAACTCCCAGAACTGCATGCGCGAGAGCGGATCGACGCCGGTGGTGGGTTCGTCCAGGATGAGCAGTTCCGGATCGTGAATCAGCGAACAGCACAAGCTGAGCTTTTGCTTCATGCCGCCTGAAAGCTTCCCGGCGGGACGATCGGCAAACGGCGTCAGTCCGGTGCCATCGAGCACCTGGGCGATGCGGCGCTCACGTTCGGCGCGCGAATGGCCAAACAAGCGGCCGAAGAAGTCAACGTTCTCGAAGACCGAGAGTGTGGGATAAAGATTCTTGCCCAAGCCTTGCGGCATATAGGCAATGCGAGGACACGCCTGCAGGCGATGCTCGGCAGAACGCATATCGCCCGCCAGCACTTCGACGTTGCCGTCTTGGATCTTTCGCGAGCCTGCAATCAGGGCCAGCAGCGTCGACTTGCCGACGCCGTCGGGACCGATGAAGCCGACGGTTCGCTGCGCCGGCAAGCAAAGAGTTATGTTGTCGACCGCTCGGATCTCGCCATAGCGGTGCGTGACTCCCTCTAACCAGGCGACGGACCCGTCGGTGCGACTCATTCTGGCACCTTGATTTGCAGCTTGTCGGGCCAAGGAACGTCATCGTCCAGACGCAGATAGGCCATGCCAGGCACGCCTGTCTTGACGTGCGTGATGTGCTTTTGGAGCAGGTCAGTGGGGATCTTGGCCTTCACGCGAAACATCAGCTTTTCGCGTTCGCTGGCGGTTTCGACTGTCTTGGGAGTGAACTGCGCGACGCTGGCCACATACGAAACGTTAGAGGGAATAACGTACTGCGGCAAAGCGTCGATCACCAAGCGGACTTCCTGGCCGATCGCAACGCGACCGGCGGCGGAGGTCGGCAAAAAGAAGGTCATATAGACGTCGCCGACGTCGATCATATTCAGCACTTTACCGCCAGGTGCCAGGACCTCGCCGACTTCGGCCACGCGATACTGAATGCGTCCGCTACGGGGAGCTTTGAGTTCGCTGTCTTTAATATCCGCCGCCACGCGCGCGGCAGCGGACTTGGCGGCGGCGACCGCGGCTGCTGCTTCAATGACTTGCGATTCGGCAGCGGCGATGCCCGACTTGGCGGAAAGTACTTGCGCCTCGGCAGCCGCGAGCGCCGCCCGGGCGCTTTCCATGGATGCGCGATTGTCGTCGACTTCCTGTTCCGACACGACCGCGCTTTTGGCCAACTGTTCCGAACGCTCGAAGCGCTTGATGGCTCCGGTCAATTCGGCTTTGCGCTGCGCCACCACGGCGACGGCGGTGGTTTCTTCGCTTTTTCGCAGGGCCACGTTGGCTGCTGCAGTGCGGGTGGCATTTTCGGCCTTGGCGATTTCCGCTGTAGCTTGCGCCAACTGCGCTTCCAGAACGTCGGTATCCATCCTGCCCACTACATCGCCCTGTTGGACGAAGTCACCTTCGTCCACCAGCAGCTCCACCAGGCGACCCGCGAGCTTGGTGGCGATATCGATTTCAGTCGCTTCGATCCGACCGTTGCCGCTGGCAAAGCCAGGCCCGAGTTTCTGCGGTTGCACCGCTCGCCACAAAAGCCCAATTCCGACGGCGGCCGCAATGATGATGAGCGCCGGCCCCAACCACTTCGTGGGTCTTGGTGTCATGGTAAATCACTCGTCGAGGAAACCGTGACCGTCGCTCGTCTTGGCTTGGCGCTTCAGTGCGCGGTTTTTTCACCGCCGTGTATTTGGGCCGCGATAGGCATACACAAAGCCGAAGTTAACTGGCCAGTGCCTTTTTGATTTCGCCAGCGAACGATTGTTCGATCTTACCTTTGAAGGCGAGCGCCGCGAAGGGAAGCTGGGCTTCGAGCTTGGCGAGTTGCTCTTCGACCGTCAGGACGCCGCTGATCGTAAAACCATACGTGGTGAGCGCGAAGTTGAGGACGTTGTCTTTCCAATCGCCGGTCATGCTGCTGACTTGATCTTTGTATTTTTCCTGCACACGCGCCGCGAATCCCTGAAGCTTCTCAATGGCTGCTTGCTTACCCAGATTGTGAGGGACTTCGGTGGTGAAGCCAGGCATGATGCGATCCTTTGAACAGAGACGGAACGGTGGATGTTAACGGGTAGCCGCAATTGGCCGATTAGTTTAGCAGACTTTTCCGCTTGACGTTGATACCATTGCATCGTATCGGTTAGAGGGGGAAAGAGAAGCGGCTTTTTCTCTTGCGCGGCGCGGTAGTCGCTTCTGCTAGCCCGATCTTGGCCCGCATTTTGGCAGGGTAGGTGCGAATGTTGATCCGCCACCGCGGTATGCTGACTCTGTTAACGCTAATTGTGCTGGCAGGCGTGCTGGTGACGGCTGGTGGCTGGTTGGTGACCGCGCGCGTCGATCCGGCGACCGCTTCGCGCGGCCAGATCATGCGTTATCTGGTGCTGGCCGATCTCAGCACCGAATCGACCGAGAC
>JAEZGD010000645.1 GCA_023417165.1 Planctomycetota bacterium | reverse complement strand
AATCTACGTTGCTGACATCCTGGATGTTGGCGAAATTCACTTCGCAAGCAAAATCCATGAGGTCCCAAAGTCGCCCGTCGGTGCGAAAGCGGGCACGCCGCATCAGCGTGCCGTCGAGCATGGTCTGGTCAGGCGAGAGACCGATTGAGATGTTGTCATCTTGAGCGAACCAGCTGTTGTCGAACTCCAGGCGGCCGCCTACATGGATGCGAAAACTCTTATCCGCCGATTCGGACACGAAGCCGTTGTCCCAGCGGGAATGAAGGGTGCGATCTTTGCCGACCTCGATCCATTCGGGCTCAGGATCAGTTACGGGCGCGGAAGCCTTGGTCTGCCTCGCTCTTTCCGCTTCCAACTCTTCACGGACAATTCGTTGAATCGTCTCTCGATCGACAAACTCTGAAAACTGAGGCGCTGCTCCTGGTTCCGACGGCATCGGCCGGACCTCGGGAGCAGCAGGCGCCTGACCGAGGGCCAACGTCACCAGCGTCGTACAGGACAGTGCGGACCATGTGAACGCCAGGACACGAAGCTGTTTTAGCCAGGCCGACATGTGGTTCTACTTTCGCGCTTCCATCCTCTCATCAAACGGGGAATTCCCCTATCGACCATCATCAGACGTTATCGGGTGATACGATTAGGGGGATTAGCTGGAGATTTACGATTATCGGGACTTTGTGGGTGATAGCGTCGTTTCCTTGTGCGACGCTAGCACTTACAAGCATGTGACAAGTCCGCATGTCGACCTTACATACCAGCGGCGCAATAGAATCGGTGCTTACAGTCTCGCTGCGACGAGCGCTGTCGTATGCGCCGCACAACCGATTAGATGACTGCCAATTCCGATGGCTCACACACGATTGGCCAGGCTAAGCGGACGGAACCAGAGAATCGTATTGTTCGATTGAAGCGTCATCCAAACACGCTGTGATCATTTGCTCTCCCAACGGGACAAGCTCTGGATGTCGAAACTGTTCGAGTTGCTCATTGAAGAACTGAGTCAGCAGTTTCGCCCCGGTGTCGTATGCGTCTACCCCGACCTCGGATTGGGCCGACACATCGAAAAATGCCGTCTCGATCGTTTGCCCCTCTAATTGCAAGTTGCGGGGATGGCGTCCCAACAAGGGGCAACGCGCAGCCACTAACTTATCGGGAGGAATCGTGCTGCGGTTTGCCCGCGCCAGGCACGCACGAGCAATCCATTGCGGTGCAAAGCCGACCTGCCAAGAACCGATGTGTTGGTTTGGAATCAAAGCAAACAACGTAGAAGCTGTCTCCACGATTTGATGCAATAGGATATTCGCTTGATCAACACGGCGTCCGGTAGCGAATGGCCAATAAGAGCCAACGCCTTCTGACTGCATCCCCTCCTGAGAGACAATCGACGGATTGCCATGCCCCCGCGGAGCCACCAGCCGCCACAACCAAGCCAGTGCCGGAGGAAGCACATGGAACATTCCGACGATGCCATACGTCGGTTGCTCACGAGTGCACGGCGGACAGCGAATGCCGAAACTGCGGATGTCGACTGTAACGACATCTTTCACAACTCCGGGAATGTAGTCCCTAGGAATCACGAGCCGCGGATTCGGACAGCGCACGCCCGGCTTGTCTTCAGTGTGTTCCCAAATGAGTGTCGTGGCTCCGGGCTTGGCTTCCATATTCAGAAACAATAGCGGTCCCGGTGGATGAACGGCCAGACTCTCGAGGCTTGGATCGGTACCGTAGGTTTGAATATGGTTGACACGAACAAACCATCCTTGCTCAGCATCAACGAGTGACAACTTACGGGCGGCGCCATCTTGCTTCTGAAGATCAGGGTGGCAAAGCGCCATGTCGTCGGTTGCCGGGCGCAATTCGCAGCCTTGAGGGAGTGTCACATACTTGGACTCATTGGTAACAAGATTGGTGCCCAGCCGCAGCCTGCCATCGGGTTCACGATGAACCGCTTCGAGCATCTCGCTCTTACCACTTCCAGATGCCCCTTCATGCATGATCACAGTGACACGTTTTTCAGGCGTCGTTGCCTGAACCGTCGAGCAATGCGCAGTGGTCCAGGGAATTTCGGCACGTTCGCCCGCCGTTAACAGCATGCCATAGACACCCTTCTTCGCCGATGGCCCGGGATAAAGGTTGTAGCTGAACAACTCGTGCAGACCGGCTTCTTCGAAACGTCGATTGTGCACGACAATCTGCTTGCCAGCAAAATGCGTATGGCGAAAAACAGGAGCGGTGTAAAGAACGGCATGATGGTGGTAATCATCGCCCAAACTCCGAATTCGCTCCAACGGGACGATGCCTTGCAGCATCGCCAGCCCCAATGCGAAGAAACCGGCATTGGCCGGGCAAACGGCAACCGCATTCATAGTCCGTCCAGGGATGCCAGACTCGAAGAAAAAGCATGCGAGTGGCTGCGTCTTAAGCCATTCCAGAGTCTCTTGCCGCAGGGGCGCGAACTCTTTGCCAAAACGCTCGGTAAATGTCGGCTTGTCGGTGGGACCTTGGTCGCCAATCACCATGCAATCCGCATCACGCCGCCGCATGTACGGATCCGGATAGTTCGCCGCAATGCCGTTGCGCACGCGGCAGACGCGCGCTTCTGGAACAAATCCGGTCCCTGGAACTTCGTAGCCGACGGTGTAGTAGCCCAGGGCGTCGCACTTGTCCTCGGGTACAGCTAGTGCGACCAACTCTTCGACGGTGCCCACGAGAGTCAAACGGTCTTCCTGCTCGGCGGCGCGAAGGACCGACATCGCCGAATGAGACAGCGTGATTCCAGGCAGCTGTTTGAGTGACATCAGAACGACTCCCCAGCAATTTATATTGGCTCGAATTGCAATCCGTAGCGTCTCACAACGATTGTTAGAACTCGATCGATGCCATGGCACACAGTGAACTTCACCAACCCAATAGCTCGCCCATGTGCTGCGCGATCATCTGTTCCTCATTGGTGGGAATGACCAATACCGAGACGGTACTTGTTGGCATCGAAATGCGAGTTGTGCCGGCGGCATTCGCAGCAACATCCAGCCGTATGCCGAGCCACGCAAAGGCCTCACAGATGCGTCTGCGGATTTCTGCGCAGTTCTCACCGATTCCCGCCGTAAAGACTAACGCATCGAGCCCGCCGAGTCCGGCAGTCAGAGCACCAATTTCTTTAACCGCTCGGTAGACAAAGTAATCAATGGCTAGCCGAGCTGCGGACTCTGGACGATCCAGCAGGTCCCGCATGTCATTGCTAATGCCGGAGATGCCTAGCAACCCACACTTCTTGTATAGCAACGTCTCGACTTCCAGCGCGGTCAGGTTAAAAGCCTGAAAGAGATGCAGCACCACGCCTGGATCAAGGGCTCCTGGCCTGGTTCCCATGCACAAGCCATCGAGGGCCGTAAATCCAAGGGAGCTGTCAACGCTCTTTAACTCTCGCAACGCGCAGAGGCTCGCGCCGCTGCCAAGGTGCGCAACGATGACCCTTCCATAGGCGATCTCCGGAGCAACTTGCGGCAGGACTGACGCAATATACTCGTACGATAGGCCGTGGAAGCCATATCGCTGCACACCTTGTTGCCGAATTTCCAGTGGCAACGGAACGAGTTGGGCGACAGCCGGTTGACCGCGGTGAAAGCTGGTATCGAAACAAGCGACTTGAGGGACCGACGGCAGTCGTTCTAGGGCCGCCTCAATGGCGGCGAGATTATACGGCTGGTGCAACGGTGCGAGTGAAGTTAGTTGGTGAAGCTCGGCCAGTACCTGCGGTGTTACTAACGCGGGACCTGTGAAACTCTGGCCACCGTGCACAACGCGATGACCAACACCGAGGACTACCGCACCGCGGTATTTGCTTCGTATCCATTCCGCGAGTTCCTGCACTGCTTTGCGACCATCACCAGCGTTTACTTCATGCTTCTCCAATAGTGTCCCGCCGGCGTTTCTTACGAGCAGGCAAGGCTCGCTTCCGATGCCTTCGATTACTCCACGCGTATCAACTCGCAAGGCTTGATCGTCAGCGTGCTGAAAGATGCAGAACTTGAGACTGGAGGAACCTGCGTTAAGTACTAGCGAGAAGCCGTCCATTGCCGAACCTCGGAGAGCGGTACGTTCTGCCTGATTCACTTCCCTTGCCTGCGTGCATGTGCCGCGAGCATGGCGACTGCACAACTGGCAATTCGGGAACGCACGCTGTCTGCTCGACTTGTCAGAATGATGGGCACTCGTGCGCCCAGGACCATACCAGCGCTATCAGCGTTAGCCAAGAAGATCAGCTGCTTTGCCAGCATGTTCCCTGCCTCTAAGTCGGGCGCGAGGAGAATATCCGCATCACCAGCGACCGCACTCTTGATTCCTTTTGTCTCCGCCGCCTGAGCGCTGATGGCGTTATCGAAGGCCAACGGCCCATCCAGGATGCCCCCTAGAATTTGGCCTCGGTCGGCCATCTTGCAGAGTGCCGCGGCGTCGATGGTGGCAGGCATCTTGGACGTCACCGTTTCGACTGCGGCCAGAATGGCCACCTTGGGTTGCAAATGCCCGAGGGAAATGCAGAGATCAATTGCGTTCTGACAAATATCAACCTTGTCTTCCAGCACCGGAGCGATGTTGATCGCACCATCGGTGACGATCAGTACCTTGTGGTAGGTGGGAACATCCAGGATGAATACGTGGCTGATACGTCGACCTGTGCGTAGCCCCGTGTCCCTCGCTACTACGGCTGCCATGAGTTCATCGGTGTGCAGACTACCTTTCATCAACACTTCTGCCTGCCCTTCGCGGATCAACTGCACGGCTTTCACTGCGGCAGCCTGGCTATTCGGCACATCGACGATCTGTAATCCGTCCAGGCGAATTCCCGCGGAGTCTGCGGTGGCATTGATTTTGCCACTTGGCCCAACAAGAAGCGGGATGATCAAACCCTGTTGGGCAGCGTCCACAGCACCCGCCAAAGACGATGGGTCACAAGGATGCGCCACGGCCGTGGGAATGGGAGCCAAATCCCGGCAGCGCACCAGTATTTGCTCGTACTTTCCTGTGCCTGGCGTCATGATGCACCTTTTAACTGTTCGCTCGAAAGTGACTGGAGGAGTTCGGACAATGCCACACGAACCGAGGATTCGGTGTAAGGGTCATCTTTGTGCGGCTGAACGCCTGGCTTTTCGAAATGTGGTCGCTCGCCATAAACACGTCCCCATTCGCAGTCGGCCTCCCGAACCAGATCTCGAAGCAGGTAGTCGGAGTCCAAAATCTGCTGCACACAACTCATGAGTGCCACGAGTGGCTGTTCGAGATTACGCAGGAGGATATCGCTTTCTCTGACGTGTCGCAGTAATACAACGGACAGCGCACCCGCAGGAGAGGTAAGATGACACTCCAGAAGCTTCTCAAGCTGCGTTTCTGCCTGCTGCTTGCTCGTGACGGGCGATACACCTTTCATCATCCCTGGCCCCGCCAAGCGGCCGATCGCCTCTGCTAAGGTGAACTTGCGTTCCTCGCGGATCTCGCGCTCCAGTTCATTCAAAGATTGTTCAGGTCGCTGAGTGTGTTCGCCCATGACTCACCCCCTGCAGGCTTAGCCGCATGAAGTTTGGTGCCGAAAGATGCTAGTGCGTCTGGTTCTTAATTAAATTCGAAGGACAGTTCCTTACCCATTCGCGAAACGAGTCCCAGGAGCCCGATAGACCTGCGGTGTTGGCCGCTGAACACATCTCCGATGCAGCATCGGCCCGAGTGTCAGACCACCGCGCAGAAACAGCCCGATAAGCGACACGCGCAAGTGGTTAGTAACGCTGCGCGTAGCGACTCACCAACCATGTGACTGCTGCTGCATGGTGCCCCGTTTCTAGATAGGCGTGATTAAGAGCCAGGTCGTCGCTAGAGAATATAACTGCCCGTTGGGCAGGATAGTCGGTGCATGTGCCAGTTCGAATCTCACATTCGTATCTGTGCAAATCGCGAATGGAATTGCAAATCCTATCCGGCAATGGCTCCGGATCATCATCCGACGCAGCACTAACCGATACTGGACATCCCAGCAGGTCCAAGAAATCTACGACGGAGGACTGGAGTTGTGGGTGTCCTTGGTCATCGGCGCAGACAGATGGCTGGCTTGTCACGGTTCACCTGGGATGTGTCGCAGCATGATGCAGCATGACGCCTCGCGGACCGCGCGTCAAACTAAGCTACTGTGCAAGATTTCACAGCTGTCGGTTTACACTCAGATGCCGACCGATTCGCCCGCATGTCCATCTACCCTTTGAAACCTATTGCTTGAATTCTGCATCGATTGCCTGTTTCGACAGGATTTGCTTCAGCATGCGTACTTGTTGCGACTGCCAGTTGGCGTGCAATTGGGCAGAGCCGCGGTGGGGAACGCGGGTAAGAGCGTTTCACCGTCAATGCACTGTCGCGATTCGACTTGGCTGCTTCGGCCTGAAGTTAAGCCGCAGAGAGAATCGAGAGTTCTTAGACAGGGTGCACAAGCAAGCGGTTACCGACCAGAGACTTAATCCGGGCCGCACTGCCACTTCCCAGATGAAGCGACCAAGAGGCTATGCAGAGCCATATCCGATCGGACGCTATTGGCGATGCGCTCTGGTACTGTTCGGCAAATATGGTGTGGGCATGGGAACGGAATGGCGGCCGACGCCGTTTCATGCACCGATCCTTTAGCGCCCGGTGTTTTGAGAATAACAGTTGCCGTTCTGAATCCCACTCATGTCTCATCGTTTGTCGTTTGACGCTTTGAGCATGAGATCGTTCGCGCGAACCTCGCGGATCTTCTCAGTTAGTTTCGCTTTGTATTCGGCGACAGTTGCCGCGAACTCAGGCTTGCTGGCGAGGTTCGTCACCTGCTGAGGATCCTTCGCAACATCGAACAATTCGACGCCTAGTGCCGCATCTTCGCCGTATTGCAAATATGCCCACTTGTCGTCGCGCAAAAGAAATCCCTTGCTGGACGGGGCGACGCAAAACGCGCTGTCGCGAGCAGCATGCTTCGGATCGTCGAAGACGCGGGAAAAGTCGCGCCCCTGCAGTCGACTCTGCGCTTCCAAGCCACACAAACTGGCGATCGTCGGATAGAGATCGATCAGTTCGATGAGCGAATGGCAGACGGCCGGCCGCTCGCCCGGAACGCGGACGATAAGCGGCACCCTGGCGGATTCATCGCGCAGACTGACCTTGGCCCAGAAATCATGCTCGCCCAGGTGGTAGCCATGATCGCTCGTGAAAATCACGATCGTATTGTCGGCCTGTCCCGACTTCTCGAGCGCGTCGAGCACTTTGCCGACCTGCGCATCCATATACGAAACGGCGGCATAGTAACCACCCACGGCCTTCTGCTGGCGGCGAACATCCATCTTCATGTTCACGCTGGTCTTGTAGTTAATGCCAGCCTTGGGAATGTCGTCCCAGTCGCCACGAACCTTGGTCGGTAAGGGGAGCTTGTCATAGGGGAGGTAGGGCTCGAAGTACTTTCGCGGCGCAACAAATGGCACATGTGGCCTGACGAATCCCACCGCGAGAAAGAACGGCTCTTTCGCGTGCTGCTCGATCAGGGACACGGCTTTCGCTGCCGTCTTGCCGTCGGAATGGACCAGGTCGTCGCCATCCGCCTCCACCACGACAAACGTATTCCCTCCGACAACCGGCTTCTTGCCATCGGGATTTCCTTCCAGCGTCTCGCCAGTCCCAGGCGCCTTCCATTCGGGACCGGGGCTGTTGAATCGTTCGGTCCACGAGGCGGGGTCGTCTGAGGAGTCGACTCCTTCCTCAATTTCGCCCGGCACGCC
>JAEZGD010000609.1 GCA_023417165.1 Planctomycetota bacterium | reverse complement strand
GCTCAAGCTGCTATCAAGGACAGCAACAACGGCAAGAAGAAGTAAATCTGCCGCACCACGACGTGCAATAAAGATTGACCAATCGACGAAGGCCGGGTTTACTCGGCCTTCGTTTTTTTGCGCGCGAAGCCACCGGCTACCCACTCGCGGTAGCGGTGCCAACCGGGTGGAGCTACGATGTTGGGATGATCGCTACTTCTCGAACGAGGGCCCTATGCACGGGAAGCAATTGCTCAAACCTCCCCCAGGTGATTTGTGGATCAATGCGGCGCTGTGGGCAGCGTTAGCCCTCTACATCCTGTGGGAAATTGTAGTTAACCGCGTGCCTCTCCTTAGGGGCGGAATGCCTTCTCTCTTCTCGCTAATGCTGTCGGTCTCGCTGCTGGCAGCGATTGGGTATTGGCTGGCCCAGAAGTGGGTGCGGTCACTCGTACTATTGGCGGGCGCGGCACTCGGCATCTACCTGCTGGCGGACGCTGCGTTGAACACTGGGTTCACCATGTGGCGCGTCTTTCTGATTGGCTTGTGCGCCTGGGGCGTTTGGCATACGTGGCATGAAGAGATCCCTTCGCGCGATGCGGACGCGGATGGCGAAGAGAACGATCAGTCGATGCTATCGCTGGCGCTCTTACTGCGCGAACCGATGTTTCTGGATGCGACGATCATTGCGCGCATAGCCTCGCAGGCTTGGGGTGCCGATATCCGACCATCTAGTGATGATGCGTCGGCCAGCGAAGATGCTGATGGCTTTGTGATGGGTGACGAATCGTTGCCCTTCTTTGTTTTGATGTATGGCCAGCACGGCATGTTTATGGTGCACAATCGCAATTCGCCCTACTTTGACGATGTAGAGGCCGTAGCTGCCGATTGTCGCGAATTGCGCGCCCGTGCGGCGGTGCTTGAACATACCGCTTGGGCGGCGATGGATTTGGTGCGCGTCCAAGAAGTGGGCCCTGACGCGGAAGCCCAGGCCTACCGGCTCATCGGCCGCTTCCTTGCCCAACTGGCCGACGAATCGCTTTGCCTGGCGGTGATTGAGCCGCAGCAAGGCATGTTGTATCCCTACGATCCAGAAACAGAGCGAAAACTGCTGAGCGACGATCCCGTCAATGCGCTACGGGAGCAGTTTTATTCTCCCATTCTGCAGGCTCGTGAAGAGGATCTCGCCGTGGCTGTGGCCGAAGCGCGCCGACGCTGGCCAGAATTCGTCACCGCGTTCGAAAACCGCACCGATGGCGGCCCCGGCTTCCTGATCAAGGCACCTTTCGGCAGCGGCGAGAATGTCGAATTCATGTGGGTGGAAGTCACCGCCCTTGAAGGCGACATCATTCTCGGTACTCTCATGAACCATCCGCATGCGATTCCTCAGTTGCATGAAGGTGATCGAGTGAGAGTCGATGTCGCCGATCTGAATGACTGGCTGTGCGTCGTTGACGGGCAAGCCGTCGGCGCTTTTACCCAGGCGGCACTCGATGCGGGCTCGCGCCAGCCGGACAAACCCTCCTAATGCGGTGCGGCAAGTGTCTGGCTGGGCCTTGACCAATTTTGCCAGACCTTTTAGCGTGGGAAGATTCGTTCTCACGCCGTGCGACGATCGGTTCCCGCCTGAAAGGAAAGTTCCTTGGCCGTCCTGCTCCAAATCAAAAATGCCTCCAAGAGTTACGGCGATCAGGTCCTGCTCGACAACGCCGAGGCGACGATCATCGACGATGTGAAAGTGGGCTTCGTCGGACGCAACGGCGCAGGCAAGTCGACGTTGCTTAAAGTCCTCCTCGGCGAAGAAGAACTCGACAAAGGCGAGGTCATCCGCCATCCCAAGTTGCGGATCGGCTACCTGCGCCAACACGATCCGTTTTTGCCGAACGAAAGCGCGCTCGAATTCTTGATGCGCGATAGCGGCCAGCCCGATTGGAAGTGCGGCGAAGTCGCCGGTGAGTTCGAACTGAAAGGTTCTTACCTCGACGGCCCGGTCAGCAAGCTCTCTGGCGGTTGGCAAACCCGCGTGAAGCTCGCGGCCCTGCTATTGCACGAGCCCAATCTATTATTGCTCGACGAACCGACGAACTTTCTTGACTTGCGCACGCAGATCTTGCTGGAACACTTCCTGCGGCACTTCACCGAAGGTTGCTTGATTGTTTCGCACGACCGCGCGTTCCTGGAAGCCACCTGCACCCACACGCTCGATCTGTCGCATGGCAAGCTGACGATGTATCCCGGCAAGATCGAAAGCTTCCTGGAATACCAGAAAGAACGCCGCGAGCACGATCGTCGTGTGAACGAAGCGACGCAGGCCAAGATGCGGCACCTGCAAGAGTTCATCGACAAGAATAAAGCCCGCGCCAGCACTGCCACGCGCGCCAAATCGAAGAGCAAGCAACTCGAAAAGCTGGAACTGATTGACGTCGCCGGCGACGAGCCCACCGCGATCATTCGCGCGCCGCAGGTCGAACCGCGCAAGGGCCCCGCGCTGCGCTGTCGCGATCTGACAATCGGCTATCCCGAACGCGCGATCGCCACCAACATCAACGTCGAAATCGAACACGGCCAACGCGCCGCCATCGTGGGCGACAACGGCCAAGGCAAGACGACCTTCTTGCGCACCATTGTCGAATCGCTAGAACCCAAGGCGGGCGAAATGCGGTGGGGCCACGGATGCAGCGTCGGCACGTATGCTCAGCACGTGTATACCAGCCTGCCTGAAAAGCAAACGGTGCTCGACTACTTGGAATACATCGCTGCACCGGGGACCAAAACGCAGCAGATTCTCGACGTCGCTGGGGCGATGCTGTTTCGCGGCGAAACGGTGAAGAAAAAGGTCTCGGTGCTTTCTGGTGGTGAGCGCGCCCGTCTCTGCATGGCGGGGCTGCTACTCTCGAACTACAACATCCTCGTGCTCGACGAACCTGGCAACCACTTGGATGTCGACACCGTCGAAGCGCTGGCCGATGCCTTGGTTGACTACAAGGGCACGGTCATCTTCACCAGCCACGATCGCCACTTCATGAAACGCGTAGCGACGTGCGTGATTGAAGTGCGCGATGGACATGTGACCAACTATCGCGGCGACTACGACGCGTACCTGTATATGGTCAACAAAGAGATCGAGGAAGGCGAACGCCAGGCGGCCGCCGAACGCAAACTCGCTTCGCCACCGGCCGCCGCCCTGAAGTCGGGCAAGTCCGACAACCGCGCAGCGCGTCGCAACGAGCGCGAAGTCCGCAAAGAGATGAATGTGCTGGAACGCACCATCGCGCGGCTCGATGGCGAGAAGAAGCAACTGCAAGCGAAGCTGCTGACGTCGACCGATGCCAACGAGGCGCTGCGGTTGCACAACGAGATTTCCTCTCTCACCACGCAGTTAGCCGAATCCGAAGAACGCTGGCTCGCGCTGCAGGAAGAACTGGGCGAAGAGTGGTAGCCGCAATCGGCTTCCATTTTTTGACGCACGGCCTATAATGCGGGCGAGGTTCTTATGTATTTTCGCCCTTATTTCTACGAAGCGCCCCTCCTGCAATCGCAGGTCTGGACCGCCGTGGGCGAAGTGGAACTCTATCTAACGCTGTTCATCACCAGCAGCGGCGGGGTCTGACGCCGCCGCGCACGCGTGCCTTTTTCTGGCCGTGTGCATCTTTGCGCGATTGTCTGCGCTAAATCTCTTGCTTTGTATTCCTGCCTACAGAAAGTCCCTCTGTGACTGATTCGCATCGGCATGCGCCTACAAGTGCGCTGCCAACGACCCTCGTGCGCCATTGGTTGCGCCCGCTACAGCGTTTCTTGGCGATTGAGTCGGCGAGCGGCGTCGTGCTACTGGCCTGTACGCTGCTTGCGCTGGTTTTGGCGAACTCACCATATGCAGCGGCCTATCATGACTTCTGGCACATGCATGTGCATATTGGCGTGGGTGCCTGGCAGCTAGATTATTCGCTCGCCCATTGGGTCAACGATGGCCTGATGGTCCTTTTCTTCTTTGTCGTTGGCCTGGAAATCAAACGCGAGATTGTCGCCGGCGAGCTGCGCGATCCGCGCAAAGCGGCGCTGCCCATTATGGCGGCGATTGGCGGTATGCTCGCGCCGGCAGCGATTTATTTTGCGTTACAAATGGGAACGCCGGGCGAGCGCGGCTGGGGCATTCCCATGGCGACCGACATCGCTTTCGTCGTCGGCTTTCTCGCGCTACTCGGCAAACGCGTGCCGCTGGGACTGAAGATCCTGCTGCTCGCACTGGCCATTGCCGACGATATCGGCGCGGTGCTGGTGATTGCGGTCTTCTATACCTCCGATATTTCCACGCTTGCGCTTAGCGCCGCTGCCGTGGGCTTCTTGCTCACTGTGGTGCTTAACCTGATCGGCGTGCGCCGGATCACGGTCTATGTCGTGATGGGATTGGCGATTTGGATCGCGTTCTTGTTATCGGGCGTTCATCCGACGGTTGCTGGTGTGTTGTTGGGGTTGCTAACCCCTGCGAGCGCGTGGATTCGTCCCGATGTTTTCAAAACCGTGGTGAATCAAACGCAGCAGCGCCTTGGTCAAGGGCCAGAGTGGCAAGGCGCACCCGATCGCAACTGGCTGCTACAAGAGCTCTCGCTGGCGGCCAATGAAGCGGCGTCTCCCTTGGAGCGACTCGAACGCGGACTGCATCCCTGGGTGGCGTTTGGCATCATGCCGATTTTCGCCTTGGCGAATGCCGGTGTCTTACTGTCAGGCGATCAGATTGCCAGTCCCGTGGCGATCGCCGTGGCCTTGGGCCTGCTCGTTGGCAAGCCGCTGGGCATTGTGAGCTTTAGCTGGCTGGCGGTGAAGATGGGGCTGGCGCGACTGCCCACCGGCGTGAATTGGCGGGCGATGATCGGCGCTGGTTGCCTGGCGGGCATTGGTTTCACGATGTCGTTGTTTGTCGCCAACCTCGCTCTGGAAGGCGAACTGCTCGATGCCGCCAAGCTTGGCACGTTGGCAGGTTCGACGCTGAGCGCGGTGCTGGGC
>JAEZGD010000597.1 GCA_023417165.1 Planctomycetota bacterium | reverse complement strand
AACCTACAAAGCCGACACCGAACGCGAACTGAACAAGCAGCGCGAAGAGATGCGCGAGCGCGAGCGGCTGCTCGACAAGCGGCACGAAACCGTCGAACAGCAATCCGAAGACCTGCGCAAGCAAGAGCGGCATGTTGAATCGACGCAGCGCCGACTGGCCGAGAAAGTCGAAGAAAGCAACCGCAAGAACGAAGAGCTCAACAAAACGCTCGAACAGCAGCGCAACATGCTGCATACGTTGAGCGGCCTGGGACGCGAAGAAGCCACTCGCCGGCTGCTGACACTGCTGGAAGAAGAACTGGCCGCCGAGACCGGTTCGATCGTGCTGCGTCACGAAAAGCGCGTGCAGGAAATCTGCGAGGCAAAGTCGCGCGAAATGTTGTTGACCGCTTTGCAGCGTTATGCCGCCAGTCACACGGCCGAATCGACCACCAGCACGGTCGATATCCCCAGCGACGAAATGAAGGGACGCATCATCGGCCGCGAAGGACGCAACATTCGCGCCTTCGAAAAGGCGACCGGCGTTGATGTGATTATCGACGACACGCCCGGCGTGGTGATCGTCAGCGGCTTTGATCCGGTGCGCCGCGAAATCGCCCGGCAATCGCTCAATAAGCTGATCGCCGATGGCCGCATTCACCCTTCGCGCATCGAAGAACTAGTCGCCGAGACGCAGAAGGAAATCGAAGGCTTCATCCAACGCAAAGGCGAAGAAGCCGCGCAGGAAGTCGACATTCACGGCTTGCATCCGAAGATCTTGTACATGCTGGGTCGGTTGCACTTCCGCACCAGCTATAGCCAGAACGTGCTGCGGCACAGCATCGAGGTGGCGTTTGTCACCGGTTTGCTGGCCGAAATGATCGGCATGGACGGCGAACTCGGCCGTCGCTGTGGTCTCTTGCACGATATCGGCAAGGCGGCGGATCACGAACTGGAAGGTGGCCATCCCAAGATCGGTGCGGACCTGCTCAAACGCCATGGCGAAGGGCCGGAAGTGGTCCATGCGGCGCTGGGGCATCACGACGAGATCGTCGTCGAGCATCCTTACACTATGCTCGTGGCCACCGCCGATGCGACCAGTGCTTCGCGCCCCGGCGCGCGGCGCGAATCGCTCGAACGCTACATCAAACGGATGGAAGAGTTGGAATCGATCGCCCACGGCTTCGGCGGCGTCGAGCAAGCATTTGCGATTCAGGCCGGCCGCGAGCTGCGCGTGATCGCCAGCGCTCGCGACACCGACGACGCGAAAGCCGCCAAGCTCGCGCGCGACATCGCCAAGGCCTTCGAAGAGCAACTCACCTACCCCGGCGAAATCAAAGTTACCGTCGTCCGCGAATCGCGTTTCACGGAGTTGGCAAGATAATCGTTTAACCCGGAGCCAACGGCGACGGTGTCGTCCGAGGTCTTAACGACCGATAGCCTAACTTTCAGCGTGACGAGGTTCACGATGATTCACGGGTATCACGTTATCTGGGGAACGTATGGATTTTGGCTACCAAACGACCCGCGCGGCTCGTGGTCCGACTTCGTCGCGTCCTGGGAACTAGCGAAGTTCGGGAAAGCCACCCAATCGAATTTGCGACTTGAGGTTGATCCGCTAGAGTGGGCTGAGTGGAGGCAGAAGGCAGAAGGTGCCTTGAAGTATCCTGTCGTACACTTCGACGGACGGCAGGCGAGCGCTGTGGGGACAGGTTTTGCGAGGTGCGTTCAGAAGAGTAACTTGACCGTTTGGGCCTGCTCTGTTTTGCCAGAGCATGTGCATTTGATTCTGGCGCGCCATACTTATCGAGTTGAACAGATTTGCAACCTTCTCAAAGGGGAAGCCACAAAGGCGCTCACGGCGGCATCCGTTCATCCTCGTGGTGTCACCGTGCAAGACAAACGTAAGGTGGGCTCGGTATGGGCAGAGGGTCAGTGGAAGCGATATCTTGAAAGCGAAGAGGATATCGAAACCGCGATCCGTTATGTCGAAGAAAATCCTGTAAAGGAAGATAAGCCGAAACAGTCGTGGTCCTTCGTCACACCGTTCTCTGGCCTGGCGCAGAGTGGATGGGTAATTTATCACTAGTCGTCAGTCGTGTTATTTAGCGGCTGAAGTGAACGCCGTCGCCGTTGGCTCCGGGTTAAACGAAATAACTTTCAATGCGTTTTCTTCTCATCGGCGATATCGTTGGCAAACCGGGGCGGAAGATCGTCACTGGGGCGGTGCCAGGTTTGCGCTTGCGCGAGGGGCTGGATCTGGTCATCGCAAATGCGGAAAACTCGGCGGATGGCAGTGGTATCACGCCGTCGATCTATCGCGAGCCGACGAACGCAGGTGTCGATTGCATCACGCTCGGCGACCACATCTATCGGCGGCGCGAGATCAATTCCGTGCTCGATAGCGAACCGAACATCGTGAAGCCAGCGAATTACCCTGCCACCGCGCCTGGCAAAGATTCGGCGATAGTGACGGCGGCCGACGGCACGCCGGTGCTGGTGATGAGTTTAATGGGGCGCGTCTTTATGCGGCCCGTCGATTGTCCATGGACTGCGGCTGATCGCGTGCTGGATCAAAAGCCCGCCGACGTGAAGGTGGTCGTGGTCGATTTTCACGCGGAAGCGACCAGCGACATGCAATTGATGGGGCGTTATCTCGATGGCCGCGCCACTGCGGTGCTGGGAA
>JAEZGD010000576.1 GCA_023417165.1 Planctomycetota bacterium | reverse complement strand
GCATTGGCGCGCACATCCCAGCGCAAGCCGCCATTGGCATCGTCGGGGCCATGACAGTCGACGCAGTGCGTCTGCAAGAGGGGCTGCACGTCTTTGGCGAAATCGATAACGCGTTTCGCGGGCGGAGGCAGCTTTTCGGGTTCCTGGGCGCTCGCCATGGCGGCGAGAGGAACCAGCATGAAGACAGCAATGAGACGTAGAGGTGGCATCAGGGCGGGTCTCGAAACAGAGGAAAGTCGAGTCCCCCATTATCGAGTACCCACCATGAAAATGCCAGCGCGATTGCGCTGGCATGTTAGGTGTAAACGCTCTTGTGGAATCGCCGTGGCGATTAGACTTCCAGCATCAGGCGAGTCGGATCTTCGATGACATCCTTGATGCGTTTCAGGAAGCTCACCGCTTCGCGGCCATCGACGATGCGATGGTCGTACGTCAGCGCCAAGTACATCATCGGCTTGATTACCACCTGGCCGTTACGAGCTACCGGGCGTTCCTGAATCGAATGCATACCCAGCACGCCGCTTTGAGGCGGATTGACAATCGGCGTCGACAGTAGCGAGCCATAGACACCGCCGTTGCTGATCGTGAACGTGCCGCCTTGCAGCTCGTCGGGCAACAACTTGCCGGCGCTGGCGCGCTGGGCGAAGTCGCCAATGGTCTGTTCAATTTGCGCGAAGCCCATTTCTTCGGCGCGACGCAAGACCGGCACTACCAAGCCGCGTTCGCTGCCAATCGCGACACCGATGTGATTGTGCTTGTTGTAAACAATGTCGGTGCCGCGGATCTGCGCGTTCAGTTCCGGGAACTCTTGCAGCGCTTCGATCGCCGCTTTGACAAAGAACGACATAAAGCCCAGCTTCACGCCGTGGCGCTCTTTGAAGCTGTCGACGAACCGCTTGCGCAGGTCCATGATGGCCGTCATGTCAACTTCGTTGAACGTCGTCAGCAGCGCGGCTTGTTGCTGCGCTTGCACCAGGCGTTCGGCAATCTTGCGACGAATGAGCGTCATCGGCACGACTTCCACGTCGTCGCCGGTGGGCTTGGCAGGCGCGCGGGTCATCGGTTGCGGCGGAGGCGGCGCGGACGGAAGTTGCGGGGCAGGGGCCGCCGCTTGTTCCGACACATAACGCAGCACGTCCTGGCGTTCGACGCGCTTCGCTCCGGCGCTGACTTGTTCTGGCTGCAAGCCATGCAAGCGCAGTTCGCGACGCGCCGCCGGCGTGGCATGCACGTTGCCGCCGTTCACCGGTTCGGGCTGGTGAATGCTGGGCCGAGTGGTGGCGTCGGGCGCGCTTTGCGAAGTCGGCTGAACCGCGGTGGCGGGCGGCGCTTCTGGCGCAGCCCCGGCAGGCACAGCAGCGTCGTCGATATAGGCAATCACTTCGCCGATCTTGGCGATTTGACCAGCCGCTTTAACGATCTGAGTAATCACGCCGGCATTGGGCGCGGCCAACTCCATGGTGGCCTTGTCGGTTTCCAACTCGACCAGGTCTTCATCGCGTTGGACGCGATCGCCTTCGCGACGCAACCACTTTGCGATGTGCACCTCCTGCACCGACTCGCCAAATTCGGGAACCTTCAGTTCGATCTTCATGATGCAACTTCCTTCGTGGTCAGCGTCAATGCGGGAGCGCTGGCGCGATCGCCAAAGGCCTGCTGCAGCAGCGCTTGTTGTTCTTGTCGGTGGATGAATTTGGAGCCGGTCGCCGGGCTGGCCGACTCGACGCGGCAAGCGACCTGCAATGGGAAACGTCCCCACAGGTCGTTGCCGAACCGCGCCCGCCAATAACGCCAGGCACCCATGTTTTCGGGTTCGTCTTGCACCCAGACCATGGGCGTGCCAGGAGCGCAGTCGCCAATCACGTCCTGCAGGTAACTATCGTGCAACGGATAGAACTGCTCGATGCGGACAATCGCCACGTCGTCGCGTTGTTCTTTCTCGCGATAGGCCAGCAAATCGTAATACACTTTGCCGCTGCACAACAGGACGCGCGAGGCTTCGCTGACGCCCGGTTCGCCAATCACGCGTTGGAACTGACCTTCGGCCAGTTCCGAAAGCGGCGAGCGCGCCTGACGCAGTCGCAGCAAGCTTTTGGGGGTGAAGATCACCAGCGGCTTGCACCACTTGCGAAGCACCTGGCGGCGCAACAAGTGGAAGATCTGGGCCGACGTCGTCGGCTGCACGATCTGCAGGTTGTCTTCGGCAGCCAGTTGCAGGAAGCGTTCGAGACGAGCGCTCGAGTGCTCGGGGCCTTGGCCTTCAAAGCCGTGCGGCAGCATCAGCACTAGGCCGTTCAATTGATCCCACTTGTCTTCGGCGCTGGCCAAAAACTGATCGATGATCACCTGGGCCACGTTGACGAAGTCGCCGAACTGCGCTTCCCAGGCAACCAATGCGTACGGTACTTCCAGGCTATAGCCGTATTCAAAACCCATCGCAGCCGCTTCGCTCAGCGGCGTGTTGATGATTTCAACGGGCGCTTGGTTCTTCGGATCTAGCTGACTGAAGATGTTATAGGTGCGTCCATCGACAACGTCGTGCAACACCGAGT
>JAEZGD010000349.1 GCA_023417165.1 Planctomycetota bacterium | reverse complement strand
CTAATCGCCGTCTGGTGATTCCGCAGGCCTTCCTTAGCATCGACGCGGTGCTGCTGATCTATCAGACCGTTGCCAGCGGCATGCATGTCTATCCGCAGGTGGTGACCCGTAACCTGATGGAAGAACTGCCCTACATGGCCACTGAGAACATCATGATGGCGCAAGTGAAGCAGGGGGGAGATCGTCAGGAACTGCACGAACGCATTCGCATTCACAGCCTGGCGGCGGCCGATCATGTGAAGGCCACCGGCGCCGAGACCGACGTGCTGGCGCGCATCGCCGCCGATCCGGCCTTCGCCGGCGCGAATCTGGAAGCGGCGCTAGAGCCTCGGCAGTACGTCGGGCGTGCTCCGGAGCAAGTCGACGAGTTCCTCGCTGAGATCGTCACACCAATTCGCCAGCGCTATGCAGGTCAACTTGGCGGCACTGCGGAACTGCGCGTCTAAACGCGTCCCATTTTGAGAATAAAGCCATTCCGGCAACGGGTTGTGACGTGCCTTAGGCGTCACAACCTGAATTCTTTCAAGGTGTTGCAGTTCTTCCTGCGACCGTGTCGATAAACGTGATACCAACGTTTGTGTCCCCATTCGGCCTCGCTTGGGAAGCCTGACTGCCATGAGTTCTGCGATCGATCCTGCCATCAGCAGTGTGCTGGCCGCCAAAGATAGCGCGCTTCGATCGCAAGTCAGCGCCGCCGTGGCCGGCAAGCAACTCGACGCGCTCGAGCAACAAGGCGAAGCGGTCAACCAACTCTTGTCGCAAGCAGCACAGCTCAGCAAGTCGTTGACCAGTGGCCAATCGTTCGACGCAGTTGGTTAAGAGACAGATGCGATCGCGCAGCATGCTGTCAAAGCATGTTGTTTTTCTTTAGCACGCGAAGTGTCGCGCTTGTTGATTCGCTTTCAGCAAACAACTGCATTGGCATGCGCAGCATCATCGATTGCATGCCAACATGGCGCGCATCGTTGCGCTGCGATGACAATTTGATCATTTTTATCGCGCATGCGCTTGCCAATCCTTGGGTGCGCTGGTTACTCTTACTTAAAGAGCAACCATCGATCATCACATCGTGTGGTTGCTGACTGCCTTGGACTTGTTCGATGTGCATCGACATCCCTGGCAGAGGTCAGGCGAGTCCGCGACATGCAAGACGAGTTGCAAGCTTTCCTGGAAACACCCACCGCTCGCACCTATCGCCAGGTGCGTGAAGCGCTGCTCGAAGAAGTCGCCGCCACCTGCTCGGCAGAGACGCTGTCGGCCGACGTCTTGGTGGAACTTACCGAACGGGCCGCCGCCGACCAGTTTGATGTGGTTCTCGAGCGCATCGACGAGTTGCAGCCCGCCTGGGCGTTAAGCCCGCGCATTCATTTCCTGGCCGCCGTGGCCGCCGACGAAGTGGGTGACTTCGAGGGCGCGGAACTCGAGCGATTCATCTTTCAAAGCTGTCTCGACGGCATCTTGGCAACCGGCGAAGGCACCGCCCAATTGCCGTATTTGATCACCTATTCCAGCGACGTGCATGACGTGCTGTTCGCCTTGGGATTAGAGGCGCGGTCGCAAACGCTGGTCGAACAGCGCGGCCTGTTGTGCGATGTGGTGCGCTGCACCGACGACGAAGAAGTCTGGTTCGAACTGACCGGAGTTCTGCACGATCCTCGCCGCCGTGCGATGGAATTTGCCGCGCTTACGAGCTTGCGGCAGTAAGCAGCCGGCGATCGGCTGCTGCGTCTATTCAAACGTGAACTTGTATTCTTTGTCGCGTTTGACCGTTTCTGCTCTCCAGCGGTACTTATGATCGCCGATCAGATCCGGCGCAGGCAGAAAATAGCGTCCTATCTGCGCCAGATGCACCGGTTCGAGCCGCTCGTTAGCGCTACGATGCGACTGTCGCGAGACGACCAGTAAGAAATAGTCGCCAGTGTCAGGCACTCGCAGCTTGAAATAGCCGCGGTCATCCGAGCGCGTGTAGTCGCCGCCAATCGAGCGAATGCGGGACAGCGAAGGCAGATCATCGGCCGGTTGTGGATCTTCGGGGCGCAGGCCTTCGATGGTGGCTTTGTCAGTCGGCCGTTTGTCTTGAGGGACAACAATCACCACCGCGCCGGCGTCAGGAACTTGCGAGCCGCCGCGAGTGGTGTACTGCACCGTCCCTGTGAGGAAGCAGGGCGTCGGCGCACCGGACTTTTCGACGATGCGCGGCGCTGTTCCACGCCCAATCAAAATGCCCAACGTCAGCGCCATCATGGCGACCGCGATCAACAGGACGCCTTGGCCATACAGGACATAGCGGGGAAGCGAGATCCGATCGTAGTCGACGCTGTGGCTGTCGAAGCCGCCCGTCGATTGACGCCCTGCCGCGTCTTCGTACACCCAAGCGACTTCATCGTCGTCCTGCTCGTCATAGGGTGCTTCGTAGTCGAACAGCGGTGGACCGAGCGGCGCGGCCTCTGAGCGCGGCGCTTCCGGCAGTTCGATAGCAGGCGGCGAAGGCTCTGGCGATTTCGCCGATGTTGCAGTCGTGATTGTTGGAGTTGGACTCGGCGCTGGAACAGTCGCGAGCGGAACTGGCTCGCTCTTCACGGGCGTTTCGCTCTTGGCGAGAGGCTCGCTCTTGGCCACGGGCTCGCTCATGCTTTCGCGAACTGGCTTTTGAACTGCGGTTGCTGCCGGGGCGGGTTGCAGCGAGGGCTGTGGAACCGGCGTTTTCTGGCGGCACTTAGGGCATGTCACCTCTTGCCCTGCCTTGCGCGAACTGACGCTAAGCGTGCTTTCGCAATGTTCGCAGGCGAAACGGATCGGCATGGGGCAGGAAGCTAGAAAGAAGGCCGCGGCGGGTGAGTGCTTGTACTATTGTAGTTCGGCGGCCGCACAGAGGTATCGCGG
>JAEZGD010000306.1 GCA_023417165.1 Planctomycetota bacterium | reverse complement strand
ACCCACGCTCACGCTGCCAATCGTGTCGCCATGATAGGCCGCATCGAGGGCCACGTACTTGGTCTTACGCGGCTGCGGATTCTCGCGCTGTTGCCAGTACTGAAACGCCATTTTCAGCGCGACTTCGACCGAAGTGGCGCCGCTGTCGCTGAAAAAGATGCGATCTAAACCGTCCGGAGCAATGTCGGCCAAACGCTTGGCCAACTCGATCGTCGTGGGATTCGACATGCCCAGTGAAGTCACGTGGGCAACCTTCTCGAGTTGCTCGCGAATGGCGGCATCGAGCTTGGGATGGCGATGCCCGTGCACATTGCACCACAAGCTGCTCACGCCATCGAGATAAGCGCGGCCGTCGATATCAAACAGCGTGCATCCTTGTGCGCGTTCGATGATGAACGGCACGTATTCCTGCATCTGCGTAAAAGCGTGCCACACATGGGTACGGTCCCAGGCGGCCAGGTCGTCGGGCGAAGCGTTCATGGCAAACAAAGTTGCAAGTGGCGCGGGCTGTGTCAGCAAGCCGAAGTGACGCCCGACTCGCGCAGGCGATAAACAGAAATTGGGAACGCGCTAGGTCCACTCACCACTTTACCAAGACTTTCTCGCCGACCCGCACGCCCAACATAATCTTGGCGCTATCGCCGACGATTTCGAGTTCCAAATGATTGCTGCCGCCAATCAGTGCCAGCAGGGTCATGGGTGGTTCTTGATGATCGTGGCCAAAAATGCCGACCGTTTCGTGCTCGTCACACGTGATCGTGACCGATTCGCCGCGCGGCGCATCGCGCAGTTGCTCTGCCGAGATATTGGTGATCAGATTGCCGCTGTCGCTAATGGCCACGACGGCGCCTTCGATCTTGCCAGGCACAGGCGAAACTCCAGAAATCGGCACGAGATGGGCTAAACAGCCGCCATTGTAGGATGTGCTAGCGGGCATGCCAAGCGCGGTTTGCACCCTGAAATGCCTCTAAGGCTGCGGAAACTGCCCTTCGGACAAATTTCACGGAATTACATCGCTGACGACCTCAATGGCGTCTCCGCGACGTGCATGCAGTTGTCGCGCAGCATGGCCGTTGACCACCGCGATCTCTAGATAGCCGCCCGATCCGAAGAGCCCGATCACAGTCTCCGGCGAATGCTCGCCATAGGTTTTTGCAATGCCAGGAAGCTCAATCGACCCCACATGAATCCGTAGCGAGGGGTGGCAGGGATCGATCTTCGCCAAGGCCAGCACGGTGTGATTGATATTGGTGATCAGGTTGCCAAAATGATCGATGGAGACAATCTCGCCCCGTACTTGCCCCGGCGAGATGGCGATGCGTTGTTCGAACCTGACCAGGTCCCGCGCTGGCGGCCCAAGCAACAACGGGTCTATGCCCATGCTGAGGTGAGCGGATACCGGCGCTAAAACATCACGCCCATGAAACGTAGCTGAAACCTGAGGTCGCCAATATTGGCGGTCGGTCAGTTCCACCACGCGCCGTAAGCCTTTCTTGTCCAATAGCGTCAGCAGGCCGTTATCCGGTGCGAGGTAACTGCGCCCTTGGACATCCGCATGAATGAGTCGTCGCGCGGTCCCTACGCCGGGATCTATGACCGCCACATGAATTGTACCGGGGGCGAACGCTGCGAAGACGTCACGCAGTACAAGCGCGCCGCCTGCGATGTCCTGGGGCGGGACATCGTGCGTAATGTCGACGATATTGGCTTCGGGATTGATGCCCAAGATGACTCCCTTCATTTGGGCGACATAAGGACTGCCTGTGCCAAAATCGGTCGTCAGAGTAATCAGTGAGCGAGACATAGAGGGCACTCGCTGCGGCGCGCGGATTGCAAATTCAGGTCTAACTAAATCTTAACTCGTCTGACAATAGGCGATAGCAGTCGGCCTGGATGGCTTGCTAACCGGCAACCTGATCGCGCGGCAAGCAGAGCGGTCGACAAGCGCCTAGGATGTTTCCGCGGAAGGAGTCGACTATGGACCTGTTCACCCGCACTGACTGGCGTCAACTGGCAGAAGTCGATGCGTTTCCTTGTGTTTCGATCTATGCAGCGACACATCGTAGCGGCCGCGACTTGCGGCAGAACACGATACAAATTCGAAACCTTTTGGATGATGCCGCCGAACAACTCAACGATCATGCAGTGCGTTCCACGAATATCACGACACTGCTGGAGCCTGCAAGAAACCTATTACACGACAGCGAATTCTGGCGATATCAAAGTAATGGCTTGGCGATGTTTTTGACGCCAGGCAAGTTCCAGTGCTTTCGCGTGCCGCTGGAATTCGAAGAACTGGTCGTTGTTAACCATCACTTTTTGCTGAAGCCGATGCTGCCCTTGCTTCAGGGCGATGGACGCTTTTATGTGCTCGCCGCCAGCGCCAAGAGCGTGCGGCTATTTGAAGGCACGCGCTATTCCATCAAACAGCTTGAACCCGATAGCTTGCCTGAGGATCTGGTCAATGCGTCGAACCCCGCGGCGGCTGGCAAAGTTGCCAAGCAGCCCGGCCAGGCGAGTGAAGCCGTCTTCCATGGCGAAGGAACCATGGGCGATAGCCAACGCATGCAAGGCGAAATGCGCGGCTTTTTCGAACGCATCGACCGCGGGCTGCAAAAGTTCTTTACCGTTGAACATGCGCCGTTGGTATTTGCCGGCAGCGAGAAACATTTCCCACTGTTCCGTTCGACCAGCCACTATCCAAATATTATGGAGCAGCCGATTACCGCCGGGGCGAGCCATTTGTCGTCGCAGCAACTGCACGACCTGGCGTGGCCGTTGGTCGCACCGCAGTTCGATCGCGAACGCGATGCGCGGCTGGAACGTTTCGGTGCGCAACTCGGCACCGGCATGGCATCGAGCCAGATCGAGACGATTGTGATGGCGGCGCGCCAAGGCGCCGTCGACGCCTTGTTTGTGCCACGCGGATGGCAATGCTGGGGCACTGTCGACGAGCAAAGCGGTGAGATTCAGGTGCATGCCGGACGTCGCGGCGGCGACGAGGATTTGCTCGATCATGCCGCCACGCAGACGCTACTTAACAGCGGGCTGGTCTACATGCTGTCGCCGGACCAGATGCCACAACAGGCGCAGGCGGCGGCCCTGTTCCGCTATCCGGTCAGTCCGACGATTCACGCGAATCGGCGCTAGACAGCGCCGAGCGGCCTACATGGCTTTGATCAATTCCAGGCAGATCGCACGAACCTCAGCGGGATTGACGTTGGGGTTCTTCTTCTTCGCCTGACCGACGAGTTGTCCGACGGCTTGCTCCTTGCCGGCTTGCACGTCGGCGACGATGCGCGGATTGGCTGCCAACAGTTCGGCGCACAGCGTCTTGAGAGCCGAGTCGTCAACCTTCTCGATGCCACGCTCTTTCATGATCTCGGCGGCCGATTTGCCGGTCGCGACCATGTCGTTAAAGACTTCCTTGGCGCGACTGAGATCGATCTCGCCAGCGCCGACTGCTTTGACCAGTTCGGCCAGCATCGGCGCGGTGACGGGAAACTCCTCGATCCGCCCGCCGCGTTCGTTCAGCGTGCGCAGCACTTCTTGCTGCACCCAATTGCTGGCCTTCTTGCCGTCGCCGGTCGCTTCGGCCAGTGTCAGAAAGTAGGTCAGCGTCGTACGCCCCTGGCTGACCAGCACGTCGCTATCGTACGGAGTTAAGCCATAGGTGCTTTCGAGCCGTGATCGCGTTTGCGCGGGCAGTTCGCCAAGGTTTTGCTTGACGGCGTCGATCTCTTGCTTTGTCGTGATGACGGGGCACAGGTCGGGATCGGGGAAGTAGCGATAATCGCTCGATTCTTCCTTGTGACGCTGGCCCCGCGTGACCATCGCCTGATCGTCCCAACCGCGAGTCTGCTTCGGCACATCGCCAATCTTCTGGCCCGTTTGCTGAAAGACTTCGTACTGCCGCTCGGCTTCATAGGCAATCGCGCGCTCGACGGCGCGAAAGCTGTTCATGTTTTTGATTTCCACGATCGGCGTGGCGATCTTCTGGCCGTCGGCGGTAGCAACGTGCAAGTTCACGTTAGCGTCGACGCGCAAGCTGCCTTCCTGCATGTTGCAGTCGGAAACGTCGAGGTATTCGAGCAGCAGCTTCAGTTCGGTCAGATATGCCTTCGCTTCGCGCGGGCTGCGCATGTCGGGAGCGCTGACGATCTCCAGCAGCGGCGTGCCGGTGCGGTTCAGGTCGATGCGGCTATCGGCTTTGCCGGCGACTTCGTCGTGCTGGCTCTTGCCGGCGTCGTGTTCTAAGTGCGCGCGGTTGCTGGCAACCTTCTTAGGCGCGAA
>JAEZGD010000285.1 GCA_023417165.1 Planctomycetota bacterium | reverse complement strand
AGCGGATCCAGATCGATCCCAACATGAGCGATGCCGAAATCGCCAGGCGGTTGAAAGGCTCGTCCGCGATCTCGATCGCTGGCATCTTCGCCCTCACCGGCTTGCTCTGCGTGTTCATCAGCCTCGCCTGGCGAGTGCTGCGATTCTTGCTGTAGAAGCCGAGCCGGATGGCGACTAGCTTCGCGGCACTTTCCCAACCTTAAGCTGCGTAACAGCGATAGCTATCTAGCCTGGGGCGCGAGCCCCAGGTTTGCTAAATCTCGCGAGCAAGCACACTTTGAACATAGTCGCGTACCTCAGTGCACGCTTCATGGGAACCGCCGATGGCTTCCACGGCAAGCGTCATGTCGTTCCACGAATCGGCGGCACTCATTAGTTTGAGGACATCATTCCCAGCGAAGTGCTGTTGGATGACGTCATCGTCATGCTCAAGCCCTTTACTCACCAAATTGATTAGCACCGCCTTGTCGTAGTCGCCGTAGCGTAACCACTCGGAGCCTACATCAACGGACGGGTTGTAGACGGTGTGCGCCAGCATGCGTGCGATGAGTCCGTACTTCGGCGGATCAGGGACTGCCAGGCGATACTGCGAGTTGGTGTCAAAGGCAAACGATTGCTCCCAGGTACGGGCCAGCAATGCGAGCCGATTCCACCGCGAATGTTCCGGCAACGCGTCAGCGACGTGCGGAATCCCGAATTCGACGACGATGTAACTCCGCGCGGGCATTTGCAAAGGATTCTCCACCATGCGGCCAGAATACCTGGGACCAAGCGGCCAGGCAATTTGTAGGCAAGTCGGCATTTTTATCGGCTAGGTCTCGCCAGCCAAGCAAGATTCGGCGCACAACGCCGAACTAACAACGCGACGACCACTCACGAAGCCACTTTAGGGAGCCACCTCTCGCAATGATCTCCTACTATTTCTATCTTCGCTTGTGCCACAGGCTAAATCGGGCTGCCCACACCGATCACTACGATCGCATGGTCGTTAAGCCGCACATGAGCGACGCCCAGATCTCGCGCCAGCTGAAAGAGGCGGAGCCGTCGCCGAGCAAAGCCTTCAAGCCGCTGGTCGGAATGGCTATCGATCTCGTGCTGCTTGGCGTGCTGCTAGGAATTGGCTGGCAAGTGATTCGGTATTTTCTAAGCTTTTAGTCGCAGCGCAAGAATTGGTAGGTAAAACGACGAAGGTTTACAATTTTCCATCAATGGCATCGACCAGAAACTCGACAAGTCAGCCGACACCAGGCTCCCCAAAGCCATGCCAATCGACGATTCAGAATTCCGCGGCTACCTGAAACACTACCTTCGCTATGCAGATTACCTACTTGGCAATCCGCCACCTGAGTTTCATCGGTTCTACGAGGAAGGCATGTATGTACCGATGCTCACCAAGTTGCGCTATGTATTGCTACTTATCAGTGAAAGATGCCCCGAAAAGCGTGTGATACACGACGAGTACTGCTCGCTTTGGGCCGGCGGGAGGGAGGTGTCGCTGGCTGTTCTGCGCGGGAATGTAAAGGTCGCAAACGCGCGCGCCGCCATCCTGGAGGAACTTGAGAAACTTGAGGAACTGTAAAAATTGACATGCCAGTGGCCGATCTCGTATAGTGGGGACCAGATCCCTCGACGTGGTGGCCCGTTCTTTGTGCGCGCCGCAAGTGCCTGCCTCTCCTGCTCTCTGGAGGATTTCGCGATGCTCGTCATTCCTGGCCAGCCTGGCAAAGATGTCTGCGACCGGCATTTGGGAATCACGCGACGCGATCTGCTGCGCGTCGGCGGTTCGGCCATGATGGGCCTGACGCTCGGCCAAATGCTGCAAATCCAGGCCGCCCAGGCGAACACCGGCTCGCCCGTCGGCGGCGGTCCCGGCTGGAACAAAGCCAAAAGCATCATCCTGATTTATCTGCAAGGCGGGCCGAGCCACATCGACCTGTGGGATCCCAAAGAGAACGTGCCGGACAACGTCCGCAGCGTCTTCAAGAAGATCAACAGCAAAGTCCCCGGCATGGAAGTGACCGAGCTGTTGCCCAAGTTCGCCGAAGTGACCGACAAAGTCACGATGATCCGCTCGATGAGTTACACGCCCAACGGGCTGTTCAACCACACGGCGGCCATCTACCAGATGCACACCGGCTACACGGCCGACAAGGTCAGCCCGTCGGGCCAGCTCGAGCCACCGACGCCCAAGGACTTTCCCAACTTCGGTTCGAACATCATCAAGTTCAAGCCGCCTGAAGTTCCGATGCTGCCGTTCGTGATGCTGCCGCGCCCGCTGCAAGAGAGCAACGTGGTGAACAAGTCGGGCACCGCTGGCTTCCTCGGCCGCGCGTATGATCCGTATTACTTGTTCCCCAACGGCGACGACATGGACATGAACAAGATGGAGAAGGTCAAGGTCGACGACCTGACGCTCCGTCCCGAAGTGTCCGAAACACGCCTCGATCGCCGCGCGCGGCTGCGCGATTTGATCAATAAAGGCATGCCGGAGATCGACAAGGCGGTTGAGAAATACGACCTGAACAAGTATTACGAATCGGCGCTCACGCTGATCAGCAGCGGCCGCGCCCGCGAGGCGTTTTCTCTGGATCGCGAAAAGAACGAGACGCGCGACCGCTATGGCCGCAACACGTTCGGGCAAAGCCTGTTGCTGGCGCGCCGCCTGGTCGAAGCGGGCACGCGCGTGGTGGAAGTGATCTGGCCGAAGGTCGCCAACAGCGACAACCATTCGTGGGACGTGCACACCGGGCTGTCGAAGCGAATGAAGGACCAGGCGGCGCCGATGCTCGACTCGGGCGTCTCGGCCCTGATCACCGACCTCGACGAGCGGGGATTGTTGAAAGACACTCTGGTGGTTGTCGTCGGCGAGTTCGGCCGCAGCCCCCGCCGCGGGATCAGCACGTCCGGAAACGAGAACTCCGACGACGGCCGCGACCACTGGCCGTACTGCTACAC
>JAEZGD010000226.1 GCA_023417165.1 Planctomycetota bacterium | reverse complement strand
GCCGTTGGTCGTTCGCTTGGAAGGGACCGAAGTCGAACAAGGACGCAAGATGCTGGCTGAAAGCGGCATCGCGGTTATCAACGCCACCGACCTGACCGACGCTGCCCAAAAGATTGTGGCGGCGGTTGGCAAGTAGACGCGAAATCATTGCACGCTCGCCTGCTTCTTTGCCGGAAGCTCGCGAGTCACTGTCGGCCGCCAGCCGGCGAGAGCAACGCCTCGCGGCTTCGGATTACGATTCAGCCTATTAAGCATTTACTACAGCCATGAGCATCCTCGTCAACAAGAACACTCGGGTCATCTGCCAAGGCATCACCGGCAAGGCGGGCGCCTTCCATACCAAGGGTTGCAAAGACTACGGCACCCAAATGGTCGGCGGCGTTACGCCAGGCAAGGGTGGCGAGACGTTCGAAGGACTGCCCGTCTTCGACACGATGGCCGAAGCGGTCGAGAAGACCGGCGCGGAAGCGTCGATGATCTTCGTGCCTGCCGCGGGAACGGCCGATGCCATCCTGGAAGCGGTCGACGCTGGTATCAAGATCATCTGCGCCATCACCGAAGGCGTGCCTGTGCTCGACATGGTGAATGTGAAGAAGGTCGTCAAGGAAAAGGGCGTCGTGCTGATCGGCCCCAACTGCCCGGGCGTGATCACCGCAGGCGAATGCAAGATTGGCATCATGCCAGGCTACATTCATACGCCCGGCAAGATCGGCATCATGAGCCGCAGCGGCACGCTGACCTATGAAGCCGTGTGGCAAACCTCAAATCTGGGCTTGGGCCAATCGACCTGCGTCGGCCTGGGCGGCGATCCGATCGTCGGCACATCGTTCATCGATTGCTTGAAGTGGTTCGAAGCTGATCCCCAGACCGAAGCCATTCTGATGATGGGCGAAATTGGCGGTTCGGCCGAAGAAGAAGCGGCGGCCTACGTCAAAGAACACATCACGAAGCCAGTCGCGGCCTTCATCGCCGGGCGGACCGCTCCGCCGGGCAAGCGCATGGGCCACGCGGGCGCAATCATTAGTGGCGGCAAGGGAACAGCTACCGAAAAGGTGGCTGCTCTGGAAGCTGCCGGTATCGAAGTGGCGGCCTCGCCGGCCGACATGGGCACCGCTGTAAAGCGTGCTTTGGAGAAGCGGAAGTAGTGCAAACGGCACAGTTTGCGCAGTTTCTCGCTGGTGGGGGAGAATTCTGTGAATTATCGCCTTCCAAGGCGATATTCCCGCTGTTCGGGAGGTCCCGTCGTGGTATATTTCACGCGGTCGGTTTGACGACGCGAACTCCAGCGTTGGTTCTTCACGAATCTGCTTGCGGTCCTGCTCTCTTCCCGCCTGGTGGGCCTCCATCCCTGGCCCCTTTCGTTTCAGCCCGGAAAGTGAACACGGGTTGAGTTAGTTTCTGTAAGGAAGATTCCGTGGGAAAGAAATTGTACGTGGGTAACCTGGCTTACAGCGTTACGGATCAGTCGCTGGAGGAACTCTTCAGCCAGTACGGCGCTGTCCGCAGCGCTCAGGTCATCCAAGATCGCGAAACCGGCCGTAGCAAGGGCTTCGGCTTCGTCGAAATGGAAGACGAGAACGGTGCTCGTGAAGCGATCAACAACCTGCACGACAAGCAGCACGAAGGTCGCCCGCTGACGGTCAACGAAGCTCGCCCGAAGGAAGATCGTGGTGGCGGCGGCGGTGGCGGTCGTGGTGGCTACGGCGGCGGTGGTGGCCGCGGTGGTTACGGCGGTGGTGGCGGTGGCGGATACGGCGGCGGCGGCGGTGGCCGCGGCGGTCGCTACTAAGCTACACGCTTAAAAATCAAAAACATGGCA
Source organism: Planctomycetota bacterium (assembly GCA_023417165.1). Classification (GTDB taxonomy): domain Bacteria; phylum Planctomycetota; class Planctomycetia; order Pirellulales; family Pirellulaceae; genus JAEZGD01. The sequence goes on along the minus strand of JAEZGD010000226.1, from coordinate 3,964 downwards.
GGCGAGAAACTTCGGTTTCTCGCCTGTTTTTTTGCGCGCCGATCAAAAGCGAAGGCAGAGATGGCGCGACGCTTGGCGTGGGGACGTAAATGTTCTTAGAACGCCACGCTGCCGCGGAGCATCCAAGCGGCGTCCGGCTCGAAGCGAGCGCTATTCGATTCATATTCGAACGAGCGGCCAAAGACATAGCCCGCTTCGACGCGCAGACCAGCGCCGCCGGGCTTCTTACGTTCCCAGCCCACAATGGCACGATAGTCGGCAAACGTCACCACGTCCTGGGTTTGCGCAGGCACGCGTTCGATCGCCCAACTGCCGCCGCCGAATTCGCCGGCGACATACACCCAATCTTCGAAGTCCGCCCCGGCATTCACCATGAACAGCACGCGCGGGCGAGGAAACAGCAGTTCGAAACAGAGCTGCGGATTGGGCGTCCAAATCACACCGGCCGCCGGCAGCCAAGGCACGTCGTCGCGATCGAGATAGATCACGCCTAGCACCACCTCGCGCTCGTACTCGGCCCACGTATAGCGCAACAAGGCCTTGCCAGGCGTGCGAAAGGCACGTTCATCCCAATGTTCGAAATCGCTTTGTACTGTGGGCGTAATGCTGATGATCGCGCCCAGATTGCGCGTGATTCGCGGATACCAGTTGAACGCGACATAGGCGTCATACAACCGCGCCGGCAAATCGGTATTCGCTGGCCCATCTAAAAAGTGCGTGGTAAAGCCCGGCGTAATCACCACGGGATGGCGGCGCGTCGGCAGCGGCAATGCGACGCTCAGCGCTAGTTCCACATCATTAAAGCCCAGCCCATCCGTCCCATCGCGCGGGATGTACGTGTCAGCCAGATACAACTTCTGAAAGAAGCCGTTCTTGCTCTTGGTGATCTGCGAATACTGCTGCGGCGCGACAAAGCCTTCCGGCGTCTCGACGACCATTCGCCCATTAGCGGTGGGATCGTCAACGATGTAGTCGTCCAGCACTGGCTGCGACAAATCGCCAGGATATGCAGCTGGCAAGATCGGCTCATAGAGCAGCGGCGGATTCTCGAACTCAACAGGCGGCAAGCGCTCTTGCGCCATCGCAGCACTGGCGGCAAGCAACCAGCACGCGATAAGCAGGCGGAGCGTCATAGATGGAAATGTGCCAAGTACCAATGAAATCCGCTCGTCGAGTTTCAGCGTTTTGCAATCTAGTACGCAATGCCGCCGCGAAGCATGAAGGTCTCGCCGGGGCTGAAGTTGTCTTCCGGCGAAGCTACATAGACAATGTCGCGATGGAAGACAAAGCCGCCTTCGAAAAAGCCTTTCATACTGCGACCGGTCATCCACTCCGCGCCTAAGATCGCGCGATAGTCATTGATATCGACACGGTCGTCGCCGCCTGCAGCGCGCTCGATGGTCCACGCGCCGCCGCCATATTCGGCGGCCAAATAGCCCCAAATCTCGCAGTTGCCGAATGTCGTCACATACATGGCCAACTTCGGCTTGGGAAAGTAAATGTCGAAGCGCACTTGCGGATTCGGCGTCCATAACAAACCGCCTGCTGGCAGCAGTTTCAGATCGTTACGATTGATGTATTCAACACCCGCTTTGACCTGCACCGTCGGCGACAATTGATACGTTCCCAGACCACGCCCCGAGACGCGGAAGCTGCGTGTGTTGAAGGCTTCGAAGTCGCTATACAACCCCAGCCGCACATGCAGGTCTGCGCCGAAGCGATAGGCCGGGTTGGTCGTGTAATCGAAATCGACATAGCCGCTGTACGCACGCGGCGGTAGATCGGCATCGACACCACCGGGACCATCCCAAAAATGCATGATGAAGCCGGGCGAAACATACAGCGGTTGCGTCGTCAGCAAGAACCGCGGAAAGGCTGCGGTCGTCGCCAACTCGGTATCGTTCATTCCCAGGCCCGTTTCGTCGCCTAGGCGAGACACCCATGTATGCCGCAAGCGGATGTTCTGAAACAGTCGCAGCGGCTCGCCCGCTTGATATGGATTGGCGCGGCCAATTTCTTCGCCACTCCAACCGTTCGTGGTGGGTTGCGAGTACGGAAGCTGATAGGGATTCGAATACAAAGGGGGCTGGCCAAAGTTTGGCTGGCCAAATGCAGGCGGCTGGTACTGCGGCACTAGTGGCGGAGCTTGATACTGAGGCGTAATCGCCGGAGCGCCATACTGCGGGGCCCCATACTGCGGAGCGATCGGCGGCGTGTACGGTGTTGCGCTGCCCACCGGCGCGATCGCATAAGGATCGAAGCTCGGCGCTTGCAGCGTCGCGCCCGGCGTCGTTAACGTTGGAGCCACGGCCGCGGCCGGCGGATTGGTTGGCGCCAGCGTGGTGGGTGGAATGTTGATGCGCTGCCCCCAACAGGCAGTGCTCAGCACTCCCACCAACAGACAGGCGTTAAGTGCGACGCGAAGTTGCACGATGTTTCGCCTCAAGTTCCGACGAGCCAACGGCCGATACTAGTAAGTTCCACGAAGAGGGAAGCTAAGTACCGCGCCGCCGCACGTGGGGTCAAGGCCGATTGCTGGCGGAGGCTGATGCAACACTTGCCGCCGCAATGTCAGGCGGCAAGTTTTTATCATCGCTTGCTAGCGATGTCAGTGCTTGCTGGCAGCGACGGCGCCCTTGGGTCGGACGCGCATGTTCAAGAGCTCGACCACCAGCGAGAAGGCCATCGCAAAGTAGATATAGCCTTTGTTGATGTGCTGGCCGAAGCCTTCCACGATCAGCATCACGCCAATCAGAATCAGAAAGCTCAGCGCCAAGATCGTGATGGTCGGATGGCGTTCGACAAACTTACTGATCGGATTGGCGAACACCAACATCACACCAATGGCGATGCAGACTGCTGCGATCATCACCCAAATATCGCGCGCCATACCTACTGCGGTAATCACCGAGTCGAGCGAGAAGATAATATCCAGCAGCGCAATCTGAATCAGCACGCCCGAGAAGCTAATAGCCTTGACCTCGCCATGCTTGTCGCCATGGCCTTCGACCTTGTGGTGAATCTCCCACACGCTTTTGCACAGCAAAAACAGGCCGCCGCCGATCAAGATCATGTCCTTGATCGAGATGCCGTCCGGATCGTTCTTATGGACGTGCGCCGCTGGCTTGCCTTCTCCGTCGGCATGTGGATCCGCCACCACAGACGGTGAGGGAGCGTCTTCTTTGATCCACTCGCTCGGCAGGCCGATGGTCTCAAGCGCCGACGAAATATGAAAGACTGGCTGATCGAGTTTCATCACGTACGACAGACTCAGCAGCAGCGCCACGCGCATACCCATCGCCAATAGCAGGCCGATGCGCCGCGCCTTGGCTTGCTGACTTTCCGGTAGTCGCGCGGTAATAATCGCGATGAAGATGATGTTGTCGATCCCCAGCACGATCTCCATTGCCGACAGTGTCACCAGGGCAATGAGTGCTTCTACCGTGAAGTCCATAAGATGTCCGTCGTGATGTTGATGATCGTGGGACGAAGCAGCGCTTTGTCCGCAAAGTGTAGCGAATCAGGTGAAGTATCGCTTCGTCCTGATTAACTAACGAGATTCGTGGCTGACCATGACCGTTGCCGTTTCATCGGCGCTTTCTGTAATGCTGCGCGAGGGGCCTGCTTTTTCGAGCGCGCCGACCACCTGACTTTGCACCACCAGATCGCGCAGTACGATCGGTTCGCCACCGCTGCCTGGATAGACCGCCAGCAGTGGAATCGAATCGCTCTTCAGCTCAGCCAGCTTGTGCTTGATGTCGTCGCCACGATCCGACCAATCGGCCAGCAGCACGACCACATCGTTCTTTTGCACCACCTCATGCACGGCGTTGGTGTCGATCGCAAAACGATAGTTCACCTGGCAGGTTGGGCACCAATCGGCTGTAAATTCGATCAGCACAGTCTTGCCTTGGGCTTGCGCTTCGGCCAAGGCTGCGGCCGAATACGGCTGCCAAGGCAGAAT
>JAEZGD010000222.1 GCA_023417165.1 Planctomycetota bacterium | reverse complement strand
AGCGACGGCACCATCCGCCTGAACCTGCGCAATGCCGAAGGCATGGAGTGGGTCGAGAAGTCGCTCGACTCGGTGATCGGACATCGCGTGTCCGACGGCGCCGCGGTGCAGAACGTCGAATTCGCCGACGAAGACACGCACCATCCGCTCGGTCGCTTGATCAAGTCGCGCAGCGCTAGCGAAAAAAGCCTGTGGCGCGTGCAAGGCGATGTGATGACCGAAGTGCATCGCTTTCCCGGCCAAACGCACATGGTCATCAGTATTGGTGAGGTCTATCGCACGCCAGAAAACCTGCACCTGCCGCGCAGCTTTGTGACTTCGACCTGGAACACCGAAACGAAGCAACTGATCAGCTCGCGCCAAGTCCACAACGAATGGAAGCGCGTTGACCAATGGGATCTGCCCACGCGCATCACTGCCATGACCAACAAAAGCGATGGCACGCGCCGCGTCGAGCAGATTGTGCTGTCGAACCACTGGGTCAACCCGGTGAAGGCCGCAGGCGAAGCCAAGCTGTCGCTGATCACGCCGCTGTCGGCTCCAGTGACTAGCTTCGGCGGCGCGATCGTCGATGGCTCGCTGTATGTGTACGGCGGTCATCGCGGTTCGCCTCACAAGTACACGAACGAAGATCAATCGCCGCAACTGCTGCGTCTCAACCTAGCCAAGCCGGGCGAGTGGGAAGTGGTTTCGGAAAACGCGCGCCGTACCGGCGTGGCGCTAGTGACGCATGGCGGCAAGCTCTATCGCATCGGTGGCTGGGAAGCCAAGAACACCGATGGCGACAAGTGGGACCTGCACTCCAGCAGCGACTTCTCGGCCTATGACATCAAGACCGGCGCGTGGACGAACTTGACGCCGCTGCCGGAAGGTCGTTCGAGCCATGACGCCGCGATTCTCGGCAGTCGCATCTATGTTGTCGGTGGTTGGCAGCTCAGCGGCGGTGGCGACGGCGACTGGCACGACACGGCTTATGTCTGTGACTTGGCCGACAAGGAGCTGACTTGGAAGCCGATCGCCAAGCCGCCGTTCTATCGCCGGGCATTGGCAGTGGCGGCTCATCAAGGCAAGATCTATGCGATTGGCGGCATGGACGACAACAACGACACCACCACCGAGGTGGCCATCTATGATCCGGCTTCGAACGCGTGGTCGACCGGCCCCGCGTTGCCTGGCTCGGGCTTCGATGGCTTCGGTGCGTCGGCCTGGGGGAACGAGCGCGGCCTGTTCTGCACCAATGGCTCAGGCGGGTTGTACCAACTGGCCGCGGATGGCAGCCAGTGGCAAGAGATCACGCGGTTGCAACACCCGCGATTCTTCCACCGCTTGCTGTCGGACGCGGACGGTCGCCTGGTGGCGGTCGGTGGTACTTCGCAAAAAGGCAAAGTGGCCGAAGTCGAAGTCATCGAGTGGACGCCGGGCGCGCGGTAAGTTAGTAAGACTTCGCGCCCCAGCCATGATGGGTCGGGGCATTGGTGATGTGTTGTCAAATCTTGGGTAGCGATCGGGAGAACGTGCGAATGACGACGGTCCTTTGTCTTGCACTGGCGCTAGTGACAGCCGAAGCCTCGGCGAACTGGCCTGGCTTTCTAGGCGCGGGCCAGGCGCGCGCGACCGTTCAATCGCTGCCCTTGAAGTGGACGCCAAGCGAGAACATCGCCTGGCAAGCCAAGCTGCCGGGCGATGGGCAATCGAGCCCCGTCGTGTGGGGCGACACCGCGTTCGTTACCGCGGTGGAAGGCGACATGAAAGACACCTGCCACGTGATCGCGATCGCGGTGAATGATGGCACGATTCGCTGGCAACATGCCTTCGAATCGTCCGACAAAGTGAAAAGCTCGCTGTATGTCAGCCGCGCCGCACCCACGGCCGCCGTCGACGCCCAGGCGGTGTACGCGTTCTTTGAAAGCGGCGACGTGGTGGCTCTTTCGCACGCTGGCAAAGAGCTGTGGCGTCGTTCGCTGTCGAACGATTATGGCAAGTTCAAGAACAAGTTCGGCTTGTCGGCTTCGCCGGTGCTGACCGACAACGCCGTGATCATTTTGATCGACGACGAAGGCCCTTCGTACCTGGTCGCACTGGCCAAGGCGGACGGCAAAGTGCTGTGGAAATCGGATCGCACCAGCCGCGTCAGTTGGAGTTCGCCTGGCGTGGTGACCGTAGCGGGCAAGCCGATGGTGGTGTGCAGTTCGGCGGGCAGCGTCGATGGCTATGATCCGCAGACCGGCGAGCTCTTGTGGACCTTTGACGAAGTCGGCGGCAACACGTCCTCAACGCCGATGATGTTCGACGAAGGCAAGTTCCTCGTTGGCGCTACCGCCGGGCGAGAAGGCGAAGACGGCGGTCGGGCCGCGCTGTCGAAGAAATCGAACATGGCGATGAGCATCGAGATGGTCGATGGCAAGCCGACGCCGCGCGTGCTGTGGCGCACTACCAGCGCCACGCCGACGTTCGGTTCGCCGATGGTGCACGCCGGGCATGCGTACTGGATCAATCGCGTCGGCGTGGTGTACTGTCTGGACGCGGCGACCGGCGAAATCCGCTATACCGAACGCCTGAAGCAGCCATGCTGGGCGACGCCGCTAGGCGTGGGCGATCGCGTCTATTTCTTTGGCAAAGATGGTCTCACGACGGTGCTGAAAGCGGGCGAGAAGTTTGAAGTGCTGGCCGAAAACGAACTGTGGGATCCCGAGTCGGTGAAACCCGATCCGGAAGCCGCCGCCAAAGAAGAGCCCGGCAGTCGCCGCGACGCCGCCGCAAACTTCACCGGCCCGGTACAATACGGCATCGCCGCTCGCGACGGCCTGCTGCTCATTCGGACCGGCAGCAATCTGTACTGCATTCGCGAATAGCTTGTAGGACGAAGCCATGCTTCGTCCATTTAAAAAAACGAGGTCGAAGCATGGCTTCGACCTACGAGTGGTATCGCATCAGGTCAGGCTGCTGATCTTCTGCATGAAGTATTGCAGGATGTCGCGGACGGAAAGAACGCCGACGAGCGCGCCGTGCTCGTCGACCAGCGGCACGTGGCGATACCCGCCTTGATCCATCCGCTGCACGGCAAAAACCAACTTGTCGTCGACTTTGAGCATCTGCGGATTGGGCGTCATAAACTCCGAGATCGGCCGCGCGCCGTACTCGCCCGCGTTGACGTTCAGCTTCAGCAGCGCGTCGCGCTCGGTAAAGATGCCGACCACCTTGTCGTTTTCAGCGACCATCACACAGCCGATGCTGTTGTTGACCAGCAGCTTCAGTACTTCGCCCACCGGCGTATTGGGAGCAACCAGCACGGGCTTGCGCGGCCAAAGCAGGCGGATGCGATCGCGATACAGACCGCGCTCCAGGGCCGAAGCGGCCGGCGCAGCCGCATGAACCAGCGATTGGCCGCACTCGTCACACAGATCCGCGCCAGCAATGAAGTCGGCACCACACGAGGGGCAGTCAGGCATGGTTAAGTTCCAAGTGCCAATGGCCAAGTTCCAACAAGACAAGTTCTTGGCACTTGGAACTTGATGCTTGGAACTTTCGGTTACGCCACGGTCCAGGTCTCGCCGCTGTTGAACAGCTTGTCGAAGTCGCCCCCGCCGCGCTTCTTACGAGCTTCTTCAATCTGGTGCCGCAGTTCGGCGTCGTACGCGGGGCGCTGCAC
>JAEZGD010000204.1 GCA_023417165.1 Planctomycetota bacterium | reverse complement strand
GACCAGCACTGCTGGACAAGCCAGCAGTGGCACCCTGTCGATGATCTTTCTTTGCATCGCAACGCGTGAGAGGTTACAACCGACGGCGGTGGAAGTTTACCGTTCGATCCATGACGCCTGCTGAGGGCGTTTGTGATGTCCTGCATGCGATTCTCTGTCCGCGGCGTTGCCATCATTATTGGGCTCTTCACCGTGGCCAATTGTCGCGCGGACGAGGCCGTCAAGTTCCAGCAGGAGCTTCTTAGTGCAACCGTCGAACGGTTCCGCCACGAATGCGAATTCGTCGCCAACTTTCGCTATCGCCAAGGTGATGCCAATAGTTACGAGGACGCCTTAGCGGGGAAGTTCGCCGGGGAGCCGGCACCTCGCGAAAGCAGCGGCCTATTCTGCAAGCGCGGCCACGAGGTACGGGTTCGTTTCCTTCCCGGGGGCCCAGGCGAGACCGATCCCTTCGATGAAGCCACGAATCAAGTCATTGAAATTCGCCACATGATTCGTTCAGGCAAGAAGGGCGGTTCGATCATCCTGACGTTACGCCCGCGAGACTTCGCCGGAACTCCCTTGCCGGGAATCATGTCGCAAGGCATCGTCACACCACTTTCGCCCTTTGGCGGCTTTGTCCAGCCACTCGTTCCCATACTCACCCAAGCGCCGCTCAAGGAGGAATCGTTTGGGGTGGTCCGACTGGCGGATGAACGCAAAGAGTATTCGCATCACGTATTGCGACCTTCAGGCGAACGCGTTTTGCAGGTCGTGCGCGTGCGGCAGGTGGAACATTTTCCTCGTATCGAAGCGATGGAACTAGTGATTTCAGGCAGCGACAAGACCGGTAAGTGGCGATTGCGACGATCGGTTCGCTTTTCCGATTTCCGCCCTGTTCCCGGCGGCCAACTTCCGACCAAAGTCATTCGGGCGGCGGAAAGTCGCAACGGTCAGTTCTCGCTGACCGTATGGGAATCGAGCGATCTCGGCAAGACCGAAGTCACCGATCAGCACTTCGTCTTGGAAGCACCCGTCGGCACCCAACTCGGCGGACTCCATGAACGAGCCGTATTCCACGGCGCATCCGAACTGTCGCTAAAGAGCATCACGCCAGGCATGCTCGGCAATACCGTCCGAACGATCGGCGAGTGAGTATTGCTGAGCCGGGTGGCCGGGTGCCACTGCTGGCTTGCCCAGCAGTGTTGAGTGGTCATCACTATTCAAGTTCGGCTTCTCATCTCTGCCTTTTGGAGGCAGACGTTCTCTCTGCTATACGCTCCGTCCAAAAGGGCTTCTCAGCAGCGCCAACGCTTAGGGCCCACTCAACACCCTGACCAGCACTGCTGGACAGGCCAGCAGTGGCACCCCGTGCTTTACGCACCCCAAAAATGCCACCAGGCGTGCGGGACCGGGGCTTTGGCGGCGGGACGCGTAGGGACGCGCTTGCCGAGCGGGCGAATCGCCCCGTCGAGGTTCGCGCCGGTCAGTTCGGCATCGCGCAGGTGAGCGCCGGTGAGATCGGCGCGTGCTAAGTTCGCGCCAGTCAAAATGGCATTGTCCAAGTCGGAAGACCGCAGGTCAGCGCCCATCAGATTCGCGTTCGTCAAATTCGCACCCTGTAAATCCATCATGCTCAGGTCGGCTCCCGAGAGGTCCGCTCCGCACAGATCGGCGCCGCGGAACTTGGCATAGCGAAAGTTCGCCTTCGGCGCAAGGACGTTGCTTAGCTTGACCTCGATGCCAATGCAATCGACAAAGTTGGCTCCTTTCAGCGATGCGCGTTCCAGCGTGGCATGCGAGATCGTCGCACTCTGAAAACTAGCCGCGTCCAGGTGAGCATCGGTGAAGTCGCAGCCGCTAAGCGTCGCCCCCTGCAGATCAACCCGCGCGAGCTTCAGCCGAGAGAAACAAGCGTCACAGAGTTTGACGCCAGGCATCGACCAGCCTTCGAGCGAGGCCAGATCGAGAGCGAGCAGAACTTCGCCGGTGGCTTTGTGCTTGATATGGAACACGAGGCGACCTCCAAATATGGAGCGATGATCGGCCTCCTTGCGAAAGCAAAGGGCTTTGCCTCTTTGGTCCAGTCACTGCACTATACGGTCCCCATTCGCGAAACTCCAAATTCACTCATGTAGGATTTGTTCCTACCTGAAGAACACCGCGCTGCGCCGCGTCAGCGTCGATGCGTTACCCTTAAGCGAGCTGCAGCCAAACGCTGGGTTTGTTCGAGTAGCTGGAATGCCAGGACGAACGCTTCACCGGTTGCCACAAAGAACGTTGCGTCGTGCAATTGCCCGGCCAATTAAGCTATCGCCAGTAGCACAATCCTATTTGCTCAATTCGGCTTCCAACCTATCGATGTTCTTTGGATTTCGCGGATACCGCGGGCCCGCTTTTGCTTTCCGAATAATCGCCAAGGGAACGTCTGGCTTGTTGTCGAATGCGCTCTTTAACATATAGGTAGCTAATCGAATCTCCGTATCCGCGACAACCTCCGCAGGTGTCGTTAGGTAGCGTTCCATCAATGGTGAAATGAAAGCGCCTCTCGGCAATGGAATCGCAAAAGGGTGAAAGTGGAAATCATCTGCACCCACTCCCACTGCAGAGGTTGGCACTCCCAGGTTCTCGATTAGCATCCTGATTTCTTCGTCCGTGAGTTGCATCGCGTGCATTAAACGCAGCCCTAAGCCTTCACGGCTCAGCCGATTCACCTTTTCTGGCTTCGCGACGGTTTGCTGCAGTTCCTTCTTGAAGTCTTCGATCACTCGTTCTAACGCCTCGGCGGCAAGAACGCGCGTTTCACGATCCCGGTCCTCCACCTGAGGATCCAGCAGTCCCTTTTTGTCGTTCTTGACTTCGGCGACCAGGCGGCGCAAGGCCTGCTTGGCCTGAGCCTCGAGATCTTCGATCGTTTCTTCGCCACGCGCGGCACGCGTCCAATACCCCATCACAAACAAGCTCAGCATGAGCATAGTGCATCGCCACCACATCGGGCATTCCTCCTTGATAAGTCGCGGATAATCAGGTCGCTTCTGGTGCTAAGAGGACGAACCTATCGGCTGACTCAAGTCGCTTTCCCTTGCCAGCCGCGGCACGTGATGGCTGCTTGCGAGCAGGGACGCTGGCCTTGTCACGGGAGCCGTCTTTATACTGCAGGCGAATTATGACTTCCATGTCGCGCAGGTTACATGTCTTGCTCTGCAGCCATTTCCTTGGCCCAGCAGAGTTGAACCGTTATCGCAGGACCGCTATCCATTCTGAGGCTGCTATTCCTCAGCGGCTTTTTACTTCTTCTGCCGCTCCGCCCATTCCGCTTGGAAGCGGCGATACCGTTCATCCGGCGACAGATCTCCCCAGGAGTTCCAGCGTTTCAGGTCAGCTTCCGCAGCCTCGAAGGATTCGCCATGTGCCTTCAGCCATTCGACGAGTTTCTCGTAGGCGGCCTTTTGCTCTGCGGTGCAGTGCTTCAAGCGTGGCTGGTCACGCAACACCACATGCACCAGCTTGGAGTTTTGCCGAGGACGGTAGATATTGGGATCGGCACCTTCCTTCAATAGTAGCAGTGCCAAGTCATATTGCCCGAACCAACCCACGGCCTCAATC
>JAEZGD010000178.1 GCA_023417165.1 Planctomycetota bacterium | reverse complement strand
AAACAACGGCGGCGACAGCGCGCTGTCGATTGGCTTGTCGGCGTTTCAGTTGACCAACGCTGCCGGCGATGTCGAGACCCCCAACCTGTCGTTCGGCACCATTCAGGAAGCCAAGGGACAGTCGGCGGTCACTGACTTTGTCGTGTACGACTCGCTCGGCTTTCCCTTGGATGTGCGTTTGACGGCGGTGCTGGAATCGCGCGATGGCGACTCGACCACCTATCGCTGGTTCGCCGATTCTTCGATGAACTCGCCCACCACCGGTGACGAAATCTCGGTGGGCACCGGCCTCGTGACGTTCGATGGCGAAGGCAACCTCGTCTCGTCGACCAATAACACGATCTCGATCGATCGCCGCCACGTGCCGTCGCAAAGCCCGCTGGAGTTCCAGCTCGATTTTTCGCAGATTTCGGGCCTGGCGGCGGACAAATCCTCGCTGGCCGCTTCGCGTCAAGATGGTTCGGCCGCCGGCAAGCTGACCAGCTATATCGTCGGCGAAGATGGTATCATTCGCGGCGTGTTCAGCAACGGTGTGACGCGCGATCTGGGACAGATTCAACTCGCGCGGTTCGCCAACCCTGCCGGTTTGCAGCAGGAAGGCAATAACATGTTCTCGCAAGGCGTGAACTCGGGGCTACCGATTCAAGGCGGTCCCGGCGCTGACGGCATTGGCTCGCTGGTCGCGGGGGCCGTGGAACTTTCCAACACCGACATCGGCCGCAACTTGATCGACCTGGTGCTGGCGACCACGCAATACCGTGGTAACTCGCGTGTGATTGCTACCGCCCAGCAATTGCTGGATGAACTATTGAACCTGCGCCGTTAATCGGCTGTTTGCAGAGGCCGCCGTCGGCATGCGTCCGGCGGCGGCGCCACGAACGCAGATCTCGGACGCGAGGCCGTTATGATCAAGCTGACGCGCATCAGCAAAGAGCCCTTCATCCTGAATGCGGAATTGATCCGCTATGTCGAAGCGCGTCCCGATACCTTCATTACTTTGCTATCCGGCGAACGCGTGGTTGTGCTCGAAAGCATGGACGAAGTGTTGGAACGAGCGATTCAGTACCAACAACAAAAACAATTGATTCCCGCGCCGCGGTCGGCGGCTGGGACTCGTTCGTAAACGCGGTGGCCAGGCCATGGACTTAGCATCGATTATTGGAGTGCTGCTGGCGCTAATCATGATGGCCGTTTCGGTCGTCATGGGCGGCGGTTCGTTTGCCTCCTTCTGGGATACGGCATCGGTGCTGATGGTGTTCGGCGGCACACTGGGCGCGGTGATGGTCTGTTTTTCGCTGCGTCATGTCATGATGTTGCCGAAGGTCATGCGCAAGATCTTCTTCAACAAGCCGATCAACCAGCGCGAGCTGATCGACACGATGGTACAGCTATCCGAAGTGGCGCGGCGCGAAGGGCTGCTCGCGCTCGAATCGCGCTTGGTCGATATCAAAAATCCCTTCATCCGCCTGGGCGTGCAGATGGCCGTCGACGGCACGCGCCCCGAAGTGATCGAAGACATTTTGAAGACCGATATCGAAGCAGTCGCGATGCGGCATCGCGAGGGCAAAGGCATGGTCGATCAGATCGGTCGCTTTGGCCCCGCGTTTGGCATGATCGGCACGCTGCTGGGGCTGATCATCATGCTGGGCAATATGAGCGATCCGTCCAAGATCGGCTCTGGCATGGCGGTGGCGCTCATTACGACGCTTTATGGCGCTGTCCTGTCGAATGCGCTATTCTTGCCGTTTTCGGAGAAGCTGGCCGCTATTACCAAGAACGAAATGATCGGGCGCGAGATTATCTTGCGCGGCGTCATGGCGATTCAGTCAGGCGAGAATCCACGCGTGATCGAGCAGAAGCTTAGTACGTTTCTGCCACCGCGATTGCGCAAAGGACAGGACGCGCTCTAGCCATGGCTATCGAAGAATCACCACCGACCCCGGTGCCTGAATGGATCGTCAGCTTTGGCGATATGATGTCGCTATTGCTGACGTTCTTCATCATGCTGGTTTCGTTCAGCGAACCGAAGAAGGACGAGAAGTTCAACGCCTTGGTCGAGCAGTTGCAGCGGCAGTTTGGCAAGGATCTGTCACATTTGGAACTGGGCGCGGGGGGCGTGATGGCCCGCCAGGCGTCGGTCGCGCTCGGCGCCAGCCAGGGACGTTCGAAACGTCGTGAAGCGATGCAAGGCGGCGACAAATCGCCAGCGGTCAGCGGCGAGTTTCCGCGCGTCCGCATGGTGCGCCCTGGCTCGCAGACGGCTGTCGGCACCGTGGTCATGTTTCCCGAAGGATCAGATGAGCTTTCCGAGCAAGCGCGGGCCGAGATTCGTCAGCAAGCGGCGTTGTTTGCCGGCAAGCCGCAGAAGATCGAGGTGCGCGGGCATACGTCGCTGCGCTCGATCGAACGAGGTTCGGAATATGCCGATAATTGGGAACTTGCCTATCGTCGCAGTCGTGCCGTGATGCGCTATCTTGTCGAAGAATTGGACACCGACCCCCAGCGCATCCGGCTCAGTGTGGCTGGACCGAACGAACCGATGCATCTGGGAGTAGATCCCGTAAAAATGCGTGAAAACCCGAGAGTGGAGCTATATTTGCTCGAGGAAGTGGTTAGCGACTACGTCGGCACGCCCGAGGAACGGCAGCAGCGGTTCGCAGACCCGAAGGATTAACCTCGCATTGAACTATTGACTGGAGCCACTGCACGGACGCTTTCGCCGGCAACCAGCGACCCCCGCTCGCTTGCGACGAAAGAGCTAACACATGGGCAAGATCATGATCGGCGGCTTCATGGCGATTGTCATCGTCATTGAATGTGCCGTAGCCTGGTTTCTGATTCCCTCGCAGCAAAAGATCGAAGAGATCGCCGAGTCGAAGGTCGTCGAGAAGATCAAAGAAAGCCACGATCACAACGACCCCGCTCACGCACACGAGGGGGGCATGACCGAAAAGGATCTGGGGCAGTTCGGCGTGACCGCCTATCAGCCGGCGGCGAACTCGACGCTCCGGATCGACTTCCATCTGTACGGCACCATTCCGGTCGCCGAAGAGCATCACTTTGATGAGGTGTACGCTAGCACTCAGCATCGCATTCGCGAGCAAGTGATCGTCACCATTCGCAACTCCGAGATCGCCGACCTGACCGATCCCGGATTGGGCTTGATCAAACGGAAGATTTTAGAGAAAACCAACCGACTTCTCGGCAAAGCGTACTTGCAGAACGTCGTGTTTAGCGATTTCTCGTTTGTCGAGCAGTAAGTGGCACTGCCGCCGCGGAAGGGACTCCGATGGCAGATAATTCCGAACAAATTGGTCAGGACGAAATCGAGGAACTGCTGCGCCAATCGCAGCAGGCGAAGTCGCCGCCGAAAGCCGCTGCGCCTAAGCCGGTCGAAGAAGTCGCCGCGCTCGATCAGGATGAAATCGAAGCGCTGCTCGGCGGACGCAGTGCCGCTCCCGCGGCCAAAACTGCTCCCGCACCCGCCGGACCGCGACAAGCTGCGCCGCCGCCAAGTGCGCCTCGCGGACGGAGCGTCACCAGCGATGATGTCCAACTGCTGCTGGCTCAAGCGGAAGCGGCCATCGCTTCGGTCGATCAGCCGACCGCCAGCGAACTCGCGGGGCTGTCGTCCTTCGAACTGCGTGATTTTGCCGGCACGCCTGCGAACGCCGAAAAGGCGACGATTGAACTGCTGCGCGATGTCGAACTCGATCTGAAGATCGAGCTTGGTCGCACGCATATGTATCTCGAAGACGTGCTGAAGCTGCGCAAGGGCTCGGTCGTTTCGCTCGACAAGCTGGCAGGCGATCCGGTCGACATCTATGTCAACGGCCGCTTGATCGCGCGCGGCGAAGTGCTGGTGCTCAACGATAATTTCTGTGTTCGCGTTGCAGAACTGCTGGCCGGCGAGGAAGCTGCCTAGAGGGATCAAGGTAGGACGGGTTTGATAGCTCGTCCTACAACGACGCCCATCCAAAACTCACACCAAGACTATCCCGCATCGTTATCGGACGACGCCAGGCAAAAACTTGAATCTTTCTCGTACATGGATGTACGGTATGTTGCGGTTGGTCACACGCGGGTTGGTCTTGGCGACGTTGTGCCTTTGCGCTCGGCCAGGCGCGGCATGCGCCGATGATCTATCGCTCAGCCAACCTCCTTCCGTGGGCCGCTCGCACTACCAGCCGTCTGTGCCTGCTACGGAACCGATGGCGACGGAGCAGCAGACTGCCGAGCAACTGCCACCGGGCGCTTTGCCGCTGGCTCCCCGTCGCGAACGCAGCGAGCGCGAACTGCTGGAACCTCGCGTCGCACCCAGCAATTCCAAAACGCTGACGACGGTGGTGGGCAGCCTGGCGGTGGTGCTCGGGCTGTTCTTTGTGGTTGCCTGGTGCATGCGGCGCACGCTGCCTGCCAGCATGACGCGGCTCCCTGCGGAAGTGGTCGAAATGCTGGGCCGCGCGCCGCTCGCTGGCAAGCAGAATCTGCATTTGCTGCGCGTTGGCAGCAAATTGGTATTGGTAGTGGTCACTCCATTTGGCGCCGAGACGCTCACCGAAGTGACCCATCCTGACGAAGTCGAGCGCTTGCTCGCGCTCTGCAAGCAAAACTCTGGCCATGGCCCGACTGCCGAGTTTCGTGCGGTGCTCCGCCAGTTTGAGCGTGAGCCTGCCGCGCCGGGCTTTTTAGGCGAGACGCATCGCAGCGACGTCGAACTGGCCAATGCGCCGCGCGGCCGCCGGGGAGGTTACGATGCGTAACTCCTCGCGCATGGCCTTGCGAATCTGGATGAGCGCTCTAGCGCTGCTGATTAGCTGCAGCAGTCTGTTGGCGACCTCGTGGGCACAAACACCGGCTGGTATCGCGCCCATCGAATCGGTCGAGGAAGTCGCCGAAGCGGCCGCTGCCGACGACGCCACGCGCGACTTCACGAAGTTTGTCGCTGGCGGTCCCGAAACCTGGACCAGCCGCGAAGGTCTGCGCTCGTCGCTGCAGATCATGCTGCTGCTGACGGTCCTCAGTCTCGCGCCTGCGCTGTTGCTGATGACGACCTGTTTTGTGCGGATCATTGTCGTGATGGGCCTGTTACGCCAAGCGCTCGGCACGCAGCAACTGCCGCCGAGTCAGGTAGTGACCTCGATCGCACTGTTCATGACGCTGCTGGTGATGACGCCAGTCTGGACGCAGGTTTACAACGACGCCATCAAGCCGTATAGCGATCCGCAGTCGACGATGTCGCTGGAGGAAGCCTGGAACGCGGGCGTGAAGCCCATTCGCGACTTCATGAGCAAGCAGATCGACATCGCCGGCAATAGCGACGACGTCTGGCTGTTTTACGAATACCTGCCGCCCGATACGCCAACGCCACAAACCTACGACGACGTGCCGCTGACGGTGCTGCTGCCGGCGTTCATGCTGAGCGAGCTGAAAACGGCCTTTTTGATCGGCTTTCAGATCTATTTGCCGTTTTTGATTCTCGACATTGTGATTTCGAGCGTGACGATCTCGATGGGCATGATGATGCTGCCGCCGGTGATGATCTCGCTGCCGTTTAAGCTGATTCTGTTCGTGCTGGTCGACGGCTGGCGTCTAATTGTCGGCATGCTGCTCGAAAGCTTCGCCCCCTATGGCTAGCGCCTGCGCAGGCGATTGCGGTTCCCGAAAACGATTCTCTTTCTCGATGGTTTGGCCCGTTCATGGATGCTCAAGCTGCTGTCGATCTTGGCCGCCAGGCGATTTTAGTCGCGCTCGTGATTAGCGCGCCGGTGCTGATCGTCGGCACGTTCATTGGTCTGTTGATCGGCCTGTTGCAAGCGCTGACGCAGGTGCAAGATCAGACGGTGTCGTTCGTTCCGAAAATTGTCGCCATGGTGCTGGTGCTGAGCCTGTGCCTGCCATGGCTGATCCAGCAGATGGTCGAGTACTCGACGACCCTGTATCAGAATGTGCCGCGCGTGATCGCGGGATCGTCGTAAGGAGAAAGTGCCAAGATTCAAGTGCCAATTGCCAAGGAAGACGAAACTCGGATTTCCTTGGTACTTGGAACTTGCTCCTTGGAACTTAGCCAAAAATGTCTGCCCTGCTGAGCCTGTACCAGAACCAGTTTCTCGTCTTCGTGCTGATTCTGACGCGAATCAGTGGGCTGGTGATGACTGCGCCGGTGCTGGGACTGAAATCTGCTCCGATGCAGATTCGCGGCTTTCTGGCGGTAGCCTTGGCGGTGCTGGTGACACCGTTTTACTGGCAAGAGACCGCGACCATGCCAGCCAACACAATCGGCCTCTCGATGCTGCTGGTGCAAGAGATGCTGCTAGGCATGTCGCTGGGGTTGTCGATCCATATTCTCTTCAGCGGACTACAGGTGACCGGGCAGATCATGGGGCAACTGAGCGGTATGTCGCTGGCGGAAGCCTACGATCCCGCGCAGGAAGCCTCGGTGCCGATCTTCACTGAATTGATGGATAAGGTCACGCTGACGGTGTTTGTGATCATTGGCGGGCATCGCGCGCTGATGCAGGTGCTACTGGATACGTTTCGCTGGATGCCGCCTGGCAAGACGGTGCTGGGACCGACACTGCTCGACGCGCTCACCGATGTGACCTGCAACAGCCTCGCCCTGGGCGTGCGCGCCGCTGCGCCGGCGCTGGTGGCGCTGCTATTGGCCAATTTGATTCTGGGACTAGTCAGCCGCACGCTGCCGCAGCTCAACGTGATGGCGGTCGGCTTTGGCTTGAACATCATGATCACCATGTTGGTCACGGTCGCGTCGCTAGGGGCGATTGTCTGGCTATTTCAGGATTCCGCCTGGGAAACGCTCGATCGCATGCGCGATGCGTTTGAGGGCTTGTTAACGTAACGGCATAGCACGAAAGCATGGCTGAAGACGCAGGCGAAAAGTCGCACGAAGCAACCGCCCATCGTCGCCAAGAGGCGATCGAAAAAGGGCAGGTCGTGCGCAGCCAAGAGCTGATCTCTGCGGTGCTGCTGATCGTCGCACTGAGCATGCTGCTCTACAACGGCGGCGAGATCGCCAATTGCCTGGTCAAGCTGATGCGCGTCACGCTCAGTGGCGATCCGCTGCTGACGATCGACCGCGACACGCTGGTCGCGCAGTGGTTTGCGCTGCTGGCGGAAGTCGGCTGGGCGATGTTGCCGCTATTGAGCGCGCTGTTTCTGGCAGCGATTGGTGTGAATCTGGGACAAGTCGGCTTTTTGTTCTTGCCGCAAAAAGTCGCGATGGACATCACGCACATCGATCCGCTGAAAGGGATGGGGCGGATCTTCTCGACACAAAACGTCGTGCGGCTGGTCTTGGGGCTGTTCAAGATCGCCATCATTGTCGCCGTGGCGCTCTGGTGCTTGTGGGGCAAGCATGCGGAATTGATGGCGCTGGCGGCGCTCGACGTGCCGCAGATTTCGCGATACGTCGTCGAGATGGTGTTGTGGACCGGCATGAAGATCGGCGCGGCGATTCTGCTGATCGCGGCGCTCGACTATGGCTACCAGAAGTGGAAGTACGAAAAAGATTTGATGATGACCACCGAAGAGATGAAGGAGGAAATGAAGAACCTGCAAGGCGATCCGCACGTCATCGCCCGGCGGCGCAGCGTGCAGCGGCAAATGGTTCTCAATCGGATGAAGTCGGACGTGCCCAAAGCCGATGTCGTCGTCACCAATCCGACCGAACTGGCGATCGCCATCAAGTACGATTACGACACCATGCCTGCGCCGATTGTGGTCGGCAAAGGAGCGGGCGTGCTCGCGCAGCGGATTCGTCGCATCGCTTTGGAAGGAAACATTCCGATCGTCGAGCGCAAAGAACTCGCCCAGGCGTTATACAAGCACGTCGAGATCGGCCAGCAGATTCCCAGCGAGAACTACGCCGCGGTGGCCGAAGTGCTCAAATACGTCTACCAGTTGCAAGGCAAAGCCATTCCCGGCACGAACCGCCCGGCGTAACGCGGCCTCGGCAAGGGCTTGCTCTAGATGCCGAGTTGCGACAGAGCATCGACTACGCGGCGCAACAGGCCGGCCAGCCCGGGATGCGAAGTGTCGAACTCGGCGGCGGCGATGTTCAGCCGCTCGTTGAGCGAATGCGGTTCGGTGGTCACGTCGTTGTTGTTGGTGCGCAGCGTCCCTTGGATCTCTGCCACCGCTTCCTGCAACATCGCGCGCGTCTCGGGATCGACTTCGCTGACGTTGCGCAGCTCTTGTTCGAGTTCGGCAATCGTGGCGCGAAGCCGCGCAGCATGCTCGTCCATGGTCGGTACTTGCAGCAAAGAGGAAATCGGCGGAACAGCTTGCAGCTTACCGTGCCCAAGGCCGCCGCGGTAGATGCCGCGAAAGGATGCGGCATCTACGAAGAACCTTCTGATGTGGCGGCGCGAAAGCCGCTTACTCGTCGGTCACGCAGCCTTCGCTGGCGCTTTTGACGTTCTTGATGTACTTGTACAACGTGCCGCGCGTGGCTTTATAAGCTGGAGCTTTGAAGGCGGTCTTCCGCTGCGCCAGTTCGGCATCACTGAGAGCGACGTCGATGCGGTTGGTTTCGGCGTCGATGGTGATGATGTCACCGTTCCGCACCAGGGCGATCGGGCCGCCGAGCTGCGCCTCAGGCGTGACGTGCCCGACGATAAAGCCGTGCGAACCACCGCTGAAACGGCCGTCGGTGATGAGCGCCACATCGCTACCGAGCCCCGCGCCCATGATGGCCGAGGTCGGCGTCAGCATCTCCGGCATGCCAGGACCGCCTTGCGGGCCTTCATAACGGATGAGGATCACGTCGCCTTTCTGGATCTCTTTGCGTTCCAGGCCGTGCAGCATGTCCTCTTCGCTGTCGTAACAACGAGCCGGACCGGTGAACTTCAGGCCTTCTTTGCCGGTGATCTTGGCGACCGCGCCATCGGGACAGAAATTGCCACGCATGATGCGAATGTGGCCGCTCTCTTTGATCGGCGTTTCGATCGGCAGGATCACGCGCTGGCCTTCCGCCAGGCCGGGAACGTTGGCCACGTTTTGCGCGATCGTCTTGCCGGTAACGGTGATGCAGTCGCCGTTGAGG
>JAEZGD010000130.1 GCA_023417165.1 Planctomycetota bacterium | reverse complement strand
CCATCGAGGCACGAAGTACCTCGCCAGCTACCGCAAACACATTGGTTCATACGCCAGCAGCGACAAGCCAACGCCCACCTCATTAAGCGAAGTACGAATCGTTTGCAGGTCTTCGAAGCAGCGTTCGAACGCGCGCACGACAACCGGGTCAAAATGTGTGCCGGCCTCCGAGACGATCATCGCGCGCGCTTCGGCGGCGGGGATCTCGGGCTTATAAACGCGCACGGTCGTCAGTGCATCAAAGACATCGGCCACCGCGACGATGCGCGCGCTCAGCGGAATCTCTTCGCCTTGCAGACCCAGCAAGTAGCCACGGCCATCGAAGCGCTCGTGATGATACCGGGCGATCTCCGCCGCCATGCGCAAGAACCGGCCCGCGCCACGATGAGCGGCGGCATGTTCGAGCGTGACAGCGCCAATCGCCACATGCTGTTTCATGATCTGGAACTCGGCGTCGGTCAGCTTGCCGGGCTTCTGCAGAATGGCATCCGGCACGCCCACCTTGCCGATGTCATGCAGCGGGCTCGAGCGATACAAGTCGGCCAGAAAGGCTTCGTCGATGTGCTGCGCATAGCAGCTATCCATGGCCAAATCTTCGGCCAAACGCTGCGTATAAGCGCGCATCCGATGCAGGTGCGCGCCGGTGTCGGGATCGCGCGTTTCCGCCAGCTCCGCCAAGGCGAACACGGCCACGTCCTGCGCGGCGATCACCTCTTGCGTGCGTCTGGCCACCAGTTGTTCCAACTGCTCGTTGGTCTGTTGAATGAGCGAGTTCGCCTGCCACAACTGGCTTTGCGCTTCGCGCAATCGGAAGTGAACGCGCACCTTCGACAGCAGTTCGTCATGCTCAAACGGCTTGACGATGTAATCATCCGCCAGCGCTTGATAGCCTTTCAGTCGCTCGCCGGACGACGCCTTGCCGGAGACCAGAATCACTTGCGTGAAGGCTCCGCAGGGCCCTTTTTTGATGCGTTCGCAGACCTCATAGCCATTGAGCCCCGGCATCATGATATCGAGCAAGACAAGGTCCGGCGAGAACTCGCGCACCTTGGCGAGCGCCGCTTCGCCGCTCGTGGCTTCGTCAAGTTCGTAATACGGTTGCAGTACCTTGCGCAGAATCTGCAAGTTCAGCGGGCTGTCGTCAACCAACAACACGCGTAGGCCGTTCTTCATTACCTGACTTCCCATGATCTAGAGAGATGTGGCCATGAGACTATCATCGTCGGCTGTGATTTCCAGATTCAGCGGCAATTCGAAGTGCAAGACTGCGCCGCGTTCAGCGCGATTCTCGGCCCAGATGCGACCACGATGCGCGGTAATAATCTGGCGACAGATGGCCAGCCCCAGTCCTGTGCCGCCACTGCCGGACTTTGTCTTGCTCGATTGCACGAACTTGTCGAAGATCGCTTCGAACTCGGCCGGTGGAATGCCTGGCCCTTGGTCCGCGACGCTCACGCGCAGCACGTCGTCATGCTTGCTCGCGTCGACAATCACTTCGCTATGCGCCGGCGAGAACTTCACGGCGTTGGCCAACAGATTGCGTAGCACTTGCTTGAGGCGCTCGGCGTCCAGGTTCAGATCCACGTCTTCGAAGTCGTCAGCCATGCGAATCGCGATGTGGCGATCGGAACACAGCGAATCGAACTCATCGACCACCAAGGCCACCAGCGGCGCAATACTGGAGGGCTGAAAATGAATCTGCATTCGGCCAGCTTCCAGCTTCGCCAAATCCAGCAAGTCGTTCACCAGCGCCAGCAGCATGTGGCTGCATTGACTGATCGTTTGAAAGTAGCTGCCCAGTTCCGCGCGGTCGGTAGTCTGCGCTTCGTCGCAACCAAACCGCGCATAACTGAGGATGCCATGCAAAGGCGTTCGCAGCTCGTGCGAGATATTCGCCAGGAATTCGCCCTTGGCTTGGTTCGAAGCGTCGGCCGCTTCTTTGGCTTGCACCAGGTCGTCGTGCTGAATCTCCAAATGGCGCGCCATGGCGTTGAACTGCACCGCAATCAGCCCCAGTTCGTCATACGAACCGACGGCAGCGCGGGCGGTCCAATCCCCTTCCGCAAAACGGCCCACCACATCGCGTAATTGCAGAATGCGATGTAGCACCACGCGTTGAAACCACCACTTCCAAACCACCAGGGCACCTAAGATGACCGCCATCACACCGCACACACCAACCATGCAGAGCAACACACGGCTGACCAGCAGGTCCATCCCAGACGTCATCTCACGGATGTTGGCGTCCGCTAATTCTTCGGCGGCCACGACAAAGTCTTGCGAAGCTTGCGCGAGCGATGTCTCGGCGATCGCAATGGCGTCGTGGCGCGCGACCACGCCGGACTCGATCTGATCGGCGAGTCGCAAAAAGGTGTGTTGATAGTCGTGCTGCAATTGTGAGCATCGCCGCAGCAATTGCCGCTCCTCGTTGGTCGAAGACGAAGCGGCCAACTCGGTCAATGCATTTTGCAATCGGGCGTCCGCAAGTTTCCAGGCCTCTAGCCGCGCGGAACGCTGCGCGGAGTCCTGCAGTTGCAGAAAGAGCCTCGCATGGCGACGACAATGCAGCGATTCCAAGGCCGCTTGATGTGCCAGACGACAATGCGCAGTATCGCGCTGCAAACCTGTCTGTGTCTTAGCCAACAACCAATGGATGCTGGTCAGCATCAGCACGGCGAGCACTGCCACAGCCACAGAAAATGCCAACGATGATGACGCAATTTGCGCCCGAAGCGTGCGTTGGCGCACCCCCGTAAAACTCATTGTTTGCTCCTCACCCCCTGCCCGGGATATCGTCGTGCGCAATGGCCAAAACAACCCGCTGCGATCAAACGATATGCAAACCTAGCTCAGTAGAGTGAGGGAGCGCGCATCATTTTGCGCAATCCAACAGAGTTGCTGGAAATCAAGAACGTCGCCCAAGTTTCGAGCGAGAACGATCAATGCGTCGCCGGATCAATCCCTAATCCCGTTATCGTCGCACCGTCACGGTGGAGCCCAAAGACAGGATGCCATAGACATCCGCAGCGTCGATCGGGCTGAGGCTGATACAACCAAAATCTGCCGAGACATCGCGCTCGGCACTGCCATGAATGCAGATTTCGCTACCCAGATCGAGCCAATGCCGGCCATAAGGATTGGCAGGATGCCCGGCCGCAATCGTGCGTCCGCCGGCGGGGTAATAGTCTTTGCCTTCGCGTTTATCGCGAACGGTATAGGTGCCCGGCGCAGGCATCGGCTCGCGGCCGATGGTGACGGGGAACCGCCCCGCATAGTACTTGTCTACAAACAGCGTGAGGTGGCTGGACTGCAAATCAAGTTCGGCTCGAAACGGCCCTTGCATCACCTTGAGCTGCGTCTTGGGTATCAGCACATAGGGATCGCGAATGCCATTGATGTTTTGCAGCAGTTGCCATTGCACATTGTACTGCTTGGCGACGTCCATCAGTGTTTCGTCCGCACGCACCGTATGGGGTTCAGCCAGATAGTGCTCGGTCGAATAAATCACACGCCCGGCCAGCGAGTCGAGCGTCTTTTGCAATTGCATTCGCTCGCCAGCGCTCAGTTCGGGACTGTTGTAGTACACCGTCAATTCCGCCAAGGCGGCGGCGAACTTGCGCCGCTCGACCAGGTCGCGCGCTTGCGACCATGCGCGCTGAAAGGCGGCTTGCGTGGCTTTGCGCGATGCTTCCGGGCTCATCGAACCACCTGCGGATTCGCCAGTCGCGTTGCGATCAGGTCGATACCACGGATTGGATTGCAGGTTCGGAATGTCTTCCGGCGAAGGCTTACTAAAGGAGATGTCGCTGGCGGCCACGCGTGGCGTCTCGGTCGCATAAGCCGAGTGCTCTGCAGGACGAACCGCAGCATCGGTCACCGGCGAAGCCGCAGGTGTCGGCGGCTCGACTGCGGTCGGCGCAGGAGCCGGAGTCACCAAGGCGGGCGTCATTTCACGTGGTGGAAGCTCGTCAAACTTCGGTTGTGGCGCGCCTGGCATGACTGCGAACGAAGGTGTATCGATGTTCGCAGGCGAGGGCGCGTCCAACTCGCTCGCGGGCGTAGCGGTCGGCAACGTCGCCGGCGCGTCCATCGGCGCAGCGCCGAAATCCACGTCCATCGTTCCGAACTCGATCGTCGGCGGCGCGATTCCCTGCTCAAACTGCAATTGTGCTTCGGGGGGCGGTGGGACATCTCGTTGATTCAGAAACTGATAAGCACCATACAAGGCGCCCAGCAGCAGCACGACAAGCACCGCGGTCTTCAGATTGTTCACCTTCGTCCTCCTTGACGAACGCCCAGGCGCAGTAGAAAGCCCTGTGGCCGGGGGGATCATAAAGAATATTGCGATGCCAAACCAGAGCAATTGACCACAGAACTACACCCGAGCTAGCACAACTGATTGACCATGACGAATCGTCTGCGAAAATCGTAATGAGGACACCACTCTCTTATACTGGGCTCAATATGGCTGGCTCCCTCCAAAGCGAAGTTCAAGACAAGTACGGTCGAGTGGCGGCCTCTAGCCAACTCGCTCGACCGGCGGGAGTCGAAGCGGTCGCCCAGGCGTTTGGGTATACGACGACCGAATTGGCATCCATTCCAGCAGAAGCCAATCTCGGTTTATCGTGCGGCAATCCCACGGCGTTCGCGACGCTGCGCGAGGGCGAAGTCGTTGTTGACTTGGGATGTGGCGGCGGTTTGGATGTGTTCCTGGCAGCGCAAAAAGTCGGCCTCACTGGCCGCGCCATTGGCATCGACATGACTGCCGAGATGCTGGAACTTGCGCGACGCAACGCCGCCAAGGTGGGGCTGACCAATGT
>JAEZGD010000098.1 GCA_023417165.1 Planctomycetota bacterium | reverse complement strand
ACACATCTGCCGGGCGAATCACTTCCCGTTGCGCCGGCGATAGCAGTCGCTCCACCACTTGCCAGGCCATCGCCTCGTCGAAGGTGGTGGTCCACAACGTCGGCAACCCCATATCGGCATGCGTCGTGATGAGCAGCCCCGCGTGGCACTGTCGGCAGATGCGTTTGATGCGTTGCCGCGACCACCAACTCAGTTGCTCATAGCCATCGATGATGATTTGCGTCGAAGCGTCCCAAGCCGCACTCTCGATCGACGAGACGCGCAGCCGGCGCTCGCCGGAACTCTGCGTGAACCATTTCACGTTTCGCCCGCGCGCCCTCAAGGCGGGGGCGAGCGCATGCAACAGCGTCGATTTGCCGGTTCCATGCGGTCCGACAATCTGGCCCCACCGGCCGTGGGCTTCGAGCTGTGCCAGCAATTGCTCGACATCCACCGCCGGTGGAAAGAGATACGGCAGCGCGCCAGGGCGAGTAAAACGCGTGGCGAACGGATTGGCGGCGGCGAGATGCATGCCGCTATTTTGGCTTGCGCCGATAGGGCGCGTCTATGCCACGCGTTGCTTGCGCGCTTCGCTGTAGGTCCAGGCGGGATACGCAAAGCCATGCTGGGCGTCGTTCCAGCGACTGAGCACGACCGCCACTAAATGCCCGCCGAACGCGACCGAGAGTTTTAACGCATGCTGAAAGCGCTCGACACGGCCTTTCAGCGGCAAGCAATCGAAAACGCACTCGGGATCGGGATCGGTGTGGTTGATCGTCGGCGGTGCGAAGCCGTCGCGCATGCCGAGTGCTGTAATCGCTAGCTCGATCGCGCCCGAGCCGTTGATGGCATGACCGATCATCGATTTGGTCGCACTGACGCAGACATTCTGCAAATCGTTGGCAAAGGTACGGCGAATGCTGCGCATCTCGACCAGGTCGTTTTGCTGCGTACCGGTGCCGTGAGCATTGATGTAGCCGATGTCGCTGGGAGCCAAGCCCGCCTGGTCGAGCGTGATGCCGATCAGGTGCGTCAGCGTTTCGCTTTCGGCATCGAGTCCAGTGACATGATGCGCTTCAGCCAGCATCTTGCCGGCGCTGACCTCGGCATAAATTCGCGCACCGCGTCGCAGCGCGTGCCCCAGCCGTTCGATGACGAACAGCGCCGCGCCTTCGCCCAGGACAAAGCCTGTGCGTTGGCGATCGAAAGGGCGACAAGCGGTTTGCGGATCCTGGCTTTCTGCCAGGGCGCGCATCTGTTTGAAACCGGCCGCGAATAGTGGATCAATCGCATCGCCGCCGCCAGCAAGGGCGATATCGCACTGGCCATCGCGAATGGCGCGGACCGCGGTCAGAAAGCTAATCAGCGAACTGGCGCACGCGGTGGAATGGCTGAGCCGCGGGCCCTGCAATTCGTGTCGCCCGGCGATGGCCGAGCAGAGGCTGTTAGGCAGCCATTGATGCCACCAGGGGAAACGCTCTTCGTCTGGCCGCGTAAGGCCCGTCATTACACCGATTTGGTGCCAGTCGCCCATGATGCCGTTGATCGAGCAGCCAAAACGCTCGCGATCAACGGTGTCCCAATCAATGCCTGCATTAGCGATCGCTTCGTCCGACGCACGCTCGCACAGCGAGATCGCCTTCAACCTGCCGCGCGGAACATCGGAAAGTGGCACGATGCCGGCGCAGAGCGACTCGTCAGGCACGCCTGCGACGCCGCGAATGAGTTGAATCCCGCTCTTGCCTTGGCGAATGGCTTGCCAGGAGGTCTCGCGGTCGAGACCGAGCGCCGTCACCAGGCCAATGCCGGTGATGACGACAGGTTCGCCGAGCAAGTTCCTCTGCGCCACGCGGTTCTCTCCTCGCACGATGCGGGTTGGGGAATCGGGTTCTGGTTGGGGAGATACGCAATCTGCCGTACGGCGTCCAGATGAGTTTTCTCGCCCAACCAAAGCTATCGGCTGTATCGGCGTTACCGGTTGCAAAAGTTTTTCCGGTCGGGGCGCTTGAAACGCGCAAAAGGAATGGTACACTCGGGCCAACTTGTGGGAAATCGACCCAAACACTGGTAAAGTTCAAGCTCGGATGGGAAAATCGACCCAATGCTTCGCTGGTGAACTTGGTACAGTGAGCGGGGCGATCTTTCTTTCCTCTTTGAGCTCGCGGTATGGCGTCGGCTGCGACCAGCTTTTTGTTCGGCGAGTTTCGACGCACGCTCGACGACCGTTTTCGGTTGTCGGTGCCGTCCGAATTAGCCGATCCGCTGGTCGCCCAAGGAAGCGAGTGCATCCTGGCCAAGGAACGCTCGGGCTGTCTCAGTCTGTGGAATGCCGAGCAGTGGGCCGCCAAGCTCAATGCCGACGTCCAGCTGGTGCAAAGCAAGATTCAGGCGGGCAGGCTCGAGGGCCGTATCGAAGAAGTGCAAATGCTGGGGCGTTTGCTGTCGACGCGGCACAAGGCCGTCGAGTTGGCAGGGCGGGGACGCTTGCTATTGCCCGAGGGCTTTCGCGAGTTCCTCGGCGTCGAAGCGAGTGGCGAAGTGATGGTGGTCGGCGCAGCGGTATGCGTCGAACTGTGGCGCCCTGATGCGTGGCTGAAACACTTAGAAGAGCAGATGCCGGATTTCCGCAAGCTGCTCGACAAACTGGCGGGCTAACAACCTGCCGCTACCAAATACGAAAGCGAGTTCTCAACGGATATACCCGGCCAGAAGAAGACAAAACGATTTTCCCAGCCTCTGTCGCATGTCGGGATGCAAGTCAACCAGGGATTGGGTAACGTCAGGCATGGATGCCTTTGTTTTCTTCTGCCGGGTGTACCGTGAGAGCGTACAAAATGGCCAGCATGCCCAAAGAAGCCTGACGCATTAGCGCAGGCAAAAAAAGCGGCCCATCGGCCGCTTATTTTTTGCGCGGATGGCTGACAGCCAGCTAGGCTTTCTTCTGCTGAGCGACGTAGAGCAGTCGCAATTCAAACAGCATATTTTCGAGCATGCCAGCTTCGATCTCGGACAGATTGCCCTTGGTCTTCTCTTGCAGCACTTCCAGCGAGTCAATGAAGTGCTTGGCCATCGGCAAGCGAACGTTGGCTTGCTTGGTTTGCGGATCGGCGATTTGGCCCAGGGCGGCCATCGCCTGGCTGGCCAGCAAGCTGACGAGCGTCGGGAACGACGCCTGGGGTAGTTCGGGTTCGCCGCTGGCAGGATTGGTTGTCGACATGGCAATCGAGGGCCAGCGCGCCGGGGCTGGCCTGCTGTGGGTTACGAATTGGCTTCGAGTTGCTTTGAGTCGGCCTTCTTTTCGCCGCGCGTCTGGCGACGTTCGATCGCGGCGCCGACAAAGCTGGCGAACAGCGGCTGCGCTTGCGTCGGCTTCGATTTGAACTCGGGATGGTACTGCACAGCGCAGAACCACGGATGCGAAGGAATCTCGATGATCTCGACGAGCGAACCGTCGGGGCTCAAACCGCTAAACAACATGCCGTTGGCGATAAACTGCTGACGGTAAGTGTTGTTGAATTCATAGCGGTGCCGATGCCGCTCGGAAACGATCGGCTTGCGATAACCTGCCAGCGCTTTGCTGCCATCGACCAGGTGCGCGTCGTAAGCGCCCAGTCGCATCGTGCCGCCTTTGTCGACAATGTTCTTCTGGTCATCGAGCAAGCAGATCACCGGATGCGCGGTGTTCTTGTCGAACTCGGTCGAATGCGCGCCATGCAGGCCAACGACATGGCGACCGAACTCAATCGCAGCGCACTGCATGCCAAGGCAAATGCCAAAGAACGGAATCTTCCGCTCGCGCGCAAAGCGGATCGCTTCGACCTTGCCTTCGATGCCGCGCTCGCCAAAGCCGCCAGGCACCAAGATGCCGTCGTATCCGGCCAGCAAGCGTTCGGGGCCTTCGCGTTCGATCTCTTCGCTTTGGATGCGACCAATGCGCACCTGCGCACGATGATGAATGCCGGCGTGGTCAAGCGATTCGTAGATCGACTTGTACGCGTCTTTGTGTTCTGCGTACTTACCGACGACCGCGATGCTAATCTCTTGCTCGGGATTGCGCAAGCGGCGCATGATCTCGTGCCAAGGGGTCAGGTCGAGCTTCTGCGCCGGCAGTTGCAAATGCCGCACGATCAGTTCATCCAGGCCATTGTCGACCAGGCTGAACGGCACTTCATAGATTGAGAAGTCTTTGTCCTTCTCTTCGATAACCGCTTCGATCGGCACGTTGCAAAACAGGGCGATCTTGCTGCGATCGTCATGGCTCATGCCGCGCTCGGTGCGGCAGATGAGGATGTCGGGCTGGATACCGATTTGCCTCAGCAATCCCACCGAATGTTGGGTCGGCTTGGTTTTGATTTCGGCCGCCGCTTTCAGATACGGCACCAAGGTCAGGTGAATATACAAGCAGTTCGATTTGCCGACATCGAGCGAGAACTGGCGAATTGCTTCCAGGAACGGCTGGCTTTCGATATCGCCAACGGTGCCGCCGATCTCGGTGATGACGACATCGACGTCATCTTCCGCGAGGTTTTTGATGCAGCTTTTGATCTCGTTGGTGATGTGCGGAATCACCTGCACCGTCTTGCCGAGGAACTCGCCGCGGCGTTCCTTTTCGATCACCGACAGATAAATCTGCCCGGTGGTGTAGTTCGATTTGCGCGTCAGCGTGCTGTTGGTGAAACGCTCGTAATGGCCGAGGTCCAAGTCAGTCTCGCTGCCGTCGTCCAGCACGTAGACTTCACCGTGCTGGTAGGGGCTCATGGTGCCCGGATGGACGTTGATATACGGGTCGAGCTTTTGCATGCGCACCCGCAGCCCGCGACGTTCAAGCAGCATGCCAATCGACGCGCTCGTCAGCCCTTTGCCTAGCGAACTAACAACGCCACCGGTAACGAAAATATGTTTGGTCATGAATAGAATGCTTACCGGCTAGATAATCTTGTCAACAAAAAAACGGATGGGCAGCAATGTCTTAGGGCTCGGCGATGATTCGCCCGAGAATTGCTGCGTCGAGGTCTCGACTGGCGTGAATGATAGCAACAATCCTGCAGATATCGCCGCTTACCTGATAAACGATGCGATATCCATGCTTCAGAATCTGGTGGACTTCGCCCTGATATTGGCGTAGTCGCTCTCCGGCCAATAGGAATTGTTCAAGTCGTCGCGGCGCCTCGTACAAAGCCAACGCCAGGGAGTACGCACGACTCGGTGAGTCTTTCGCAACGTAGTCCGCAATGTCATCGAGATCCTTTATTGCGGCGAGTGTCCAGCGGACGGTTGCCATTTTGCGATTCTCTCTTGAAGTCGCTTACCAACCTCTTCGTGCGACATATCACGGCCCTCGCGCGCGTCAGCTAACCCACGCTCGATATGATC
Source organism: Planctomycetota bacterium (assembly GCA_023417165.1). Lineage (GTDB taxonomy): Bacteria > Planctomycetota > Planctomycetia > Pirellulales > Pirellulaceae > JAEZGD01. The sequence goes on along the minus strand of JAEZGD010000098.1, from coordinate 1,018 downwards.
CTGGACATACAACTCGTACCGGATTTGCTCCAGCGTGCAATCGTCTGGCAAAGCGGCGAGCACTTGATATGTCTGTTCTTTTGCGGTCATGCTGCTATTCCTTCCGCCCTCATTCTACTGCCTCTGCCACCGCTGAACAAAGGCGGCATAGTCGGCGGGGGTGTCGATGCCGATGGCGGGCTCGTCGATCAAGCCAACCTGAATCGCGTGGCCATGATACAGCACCCGCAATTGTTCCAGGCTTTCGATTTTCTCGTGTTGGCAGCGCTCGAGCTGGGCGATTTGCAGCAAAAAGTCGCGGCGATAGGCGTACAGGCCAATGTGCTGCAAAAATGCGGGTGGTTCGCTGCCAAGCAGCGCATCGTCCCACGTGCGCGGACGCGGGATTACGCTGCGGCTGAAGTAGAGCGCTCGCCCGCGCGCATCGCAGACGACTTTCACACAGGCGGGATCTTCCAGCTTTTCACGCGAGCGAATCGGCGTCGCCAGCGTCGCCATCACGGCCGAGGGATCGCGCTCGAGCAGTTCGATGGCCAGGTCGATCGCTTCGCCGGAGATTTCTGGCTCGTCCCCCTGCACATTCACGAAAATGTCGACCTCCGGCATCTGCCGGGCGACTTCGGCGACACGATCGGTGCCGCTCGCGCAGGCGGGACTGGTCATGACCACGCGACCATCAAACGCGCGCACCGCCGCGGCGATTTCTTCGTGATCGGCGGCCACAACGACCCCGGAGGCCCGTTTGGCCCGCTGCGCCGCCTGATAGGTGTGCTGAATCAGTGGTTGGCCCGTTTCGGCCAGCAGCAATTTTCGCGGCAGACGCGTGGAGGCAAGGCGAGCGGGAATCACCAAAAAGCCTCGCAATTCACCCACCATCGCTAGCACCTCCATGGATCTTCATAATATCGCTGGCTGGGCTTTTCGTAAGGCCCCCGAAAAATCGCAAAAATCGACATTTTCGCCGCAGAGAAACTCTCTTGGCCCCGACGCCGGACGAGTCGTATCCTACCATTGCCAA
>JAEZGD010000082.1 GCA_023417165.1 Planctomycetota bacterium | reverse complement strand
CCTCAAGGGTATTGAGCCGACGACCTTTCTGACTGTTGGCTCGCGTGATCTTTCTTCGCAAGGCTGGAGCGTGTTCTTCGACAATCCGCCGCGTCGCCCACATGACACGTTCATTGCCAAGCTGGATAAACGCAAAGTGACGGTCTCCAGCCATGGCCAGCGCGCCGCGGTCGAGATCGACGGACTTTCGGCCGGTCCTTTCACAGGGACACTTTGCTTGACGGTTTATCCAGGCTGTCGGCTAATCCAGGCGGAGGCGGTCCTGAGCACCGAACAAGACGCCTGCGCGATTTTGTACGACACGGGGCTGACAAGCACTTCGCCATCCTGGCAACACGTGGCGTGGCTCGATACGAACGATCGCTTGCAGCGCGTTGAGGCGAAGTCGCAAGATGCGTCAGCGCCTGTGGCGGTTCGCCGGCGAACGATTGTGGCCGAGGCGGCGAATGGAACGGTGGCTGTCTTCCCGCCGCCGCATCAATATCTCTACCCGCTCGACTTCGCCGATAACTTCAAATTCGTTTGGCATGGTCGCAATCATCAGAATAGCGGCGACGTGTGGGGGCTCGGTGTGCGGCAACCGCCCGAAGGCGACAAGCGATACGTGCCGTGGGTGAATGCACCTCCTGGATCGAAACAACGCCTTGGCGTCTTTTATCTGCTAAGCGAGGGTGATGCGGCTGTCGCATTGGCTGAAGCGGGCAAATTCACGCGTGGCGATCGCTTCAAACGGCTGGATGGATATCGCACCTTTACCAGCCACTATCACGTCGAGCACACGCTGAATTTCCTGGACGAGCAGCGCCGCCAGGAGACCACGGGCGTTCCGAAAGGATTGGAGGAGCCAGGCTTTGTAAAGTCCTTTAAGGATCGCGGAGTTGAAATCGTTCATCTGGCCGAATTCCACGTCAATCACACGCCCGACTTTCGGCAGCAGCGACTTCGGCAACTCGAGGCCATGCATCGCGAGTGCCAACGCCTGTCGGACGAGCACTTCTTGCTACTGCCTGGCGAAGAGCCGAATGTACACCTCGGCGGCCATTGGATTAGCTTCTTTCCACGGCCGGTGTATTGGATTTTGCATCCCGACAAAGAGACGCCCTTTGAGCGCGACGTGGATGGCCTGGGTAAGGTCTATGCCGTGCACAACTCGGCCGATGTGCTGAAGCTCATGGAGAAAGAGCAAGGGCTGATGTGGACCGCACATCCACGCACGAAGTCGTCGTTCAACTATCCGGATCGATATCGCCAAGAGCCGTTCTACCTGTCGGATCGCTTTCTGGGGGCAGCTTGGAAGGCGATGCCTGCCGACTTGTCGCAGCCGCAACTTGGCACGCGCGTGTTGGGCTTGTTCAACGATATGAACAACTGGGGCCAGCAGAAGTATGTGCTGGGTGAAGTGGACGTCTTTAAGGTCCAGCCTGACTACGAACTGTACGGCCACATGAACATCAACTACGTCAAGCTCGACAAGTTGCCGCGATTTGAGGACGGCTGGGCTCCGTTGCTGGAAGCACTGCGCAATGGCCAATTCTTTGTGTCCACAGGCGAAGTGTTGGTCACTGATTTCCGCGTCAATGGTCAGGCCAGCGGCGACGTTGCCAAGCTGTCACAGGCGCAGGCTAAGGTTACGGCGGAAATCGAATGGACGTTTCCGCCGTCGTTCGTCGATGTGATTTGGGGCGATGGCGAGAAAACGCATCACCATCGCCAGACGCTTGCCGAAGGCCAAGCGTTTTCTACAGAGACCCTGACGCTATCTCTTGATCTGCCGAACGCCAAATGGGTGCGACTGGAAGCCTGGGATATTGCGGCCAATGGCGCTTTCACACAGCCGGTGTGGATCGCGAAGGAATAGTGGAGTGCGATGGAGTTTTGCAAAGTGAGTTGAAATCAATCGCTGTTTGGACCGAGTGACTTCGCTCCCATCAGAACGGACGGCAACATGTTTTCTCGTCGCAATTTTCTCGCTACCTCTGGCGTCGCGCTGGGATCGGCTGCTTTGCCGACAGCGAAGGCGGTTGGGACGGAATCAAATGCGGAGTCGAAGTCGAACTCTCCGAAGACCGTTTTGCTCCAGTGTGGATGGGCGGTGAAGAATATCGGTGACATCGGACATACGCCGGGGACGCTGCGATTCTTGGAGTCGCACTTGCCCCAGGCGAAGGTCATTTTGTGGGCGATGAATACCAATCAGCAGGTCGATGCCATGCTGAAGCGGCGGTTTCCGAAGGTGGAGATCGTAAAGGGATCGCTCTCGCAGAAAGGTGGAGCGGTGCAAGAGGCGATTGGCCGCGCTGACTTCTTCCTGCGTGGCCCAGGCATGGGGCAGTCGACCGATTTCATGAAGTACTGCAACGAAATCGGTAAGCCATGGGGTCTGCAAGGTCAGTCGTACTTTCCCGACATGGTGACTGGCTCCGGCGGGAAGGAGCGGATTGCGCTACTTAGCAGCGCGGCGTTCATCTTTTGCCGCGACTCCAAGACGCTCCAGACTTTGCAAGAAGCCGGCGTGAAGCCGCCAGTGCTGGATTTTGGGCCCGACGGCTGTTTTGGCATCGACGTGCGTGACGAAGAGAAGGCGCTCGCCCGGCTGAAGAAACATGGGCTGGAGGAGAAGAAGTTCATCACGCTCCAGCTACGCACCCACTCACCAACCAGCCCCGGCGTCGATGACAAACGCCCGCAGAAGCTCAATCCGTTGCATCCCACGCAGGAGAACATCGCTGACGACACGCGGCGGGCCAAGGTCTATCAGGACCTGATCGCCAAGTGGGTGAAAGAGACCAGTGGCAAGGTGGTCATCGCTCCCGAAGTGTACAAGGAGATGGAGTACAATAAAAAGTTCGTCTATGACCCACTGCCGGATGAACTCAAGAAGCACGTCGTGAACTTCGACGAGTTCTGGAATGTGGACGAAGCCTGTTCATTCTATGCGCGAGCCCACACGGTGATCTGCCACGAACCACACACGCCCATCATGGCCTTGGCTGTCGGCACGCCGATGATGCATACCTTCTCTGAGTTTCATTCGCCCAAATGCTGGATGTTCAAGGATATCGGCCTGGAGGAATGGGCCCCTGAGTTCGACAGCACGCCGGCCAACAAGATGTTCGAGATTTTGATGAGCATCCACCGCGACTACGCTGGCGCTCAGGCGAAGGTGAAGACGGCGATGGCCTTTGTCGAGGAGCGCGCCCAGCGACAAATGAACGTGCTAAAGAGCGCGATTGATGCTTGATTGCGCTGCCTTCTTAATGCTGCGACAAGAAGGCACCCAGCAAATTAGGACGCAAGAAGGAAGGATTCGGGCGAGAAGGCCGCCTAGAGTCTCAGCGGCCGTTGATTCACTTGTTCACTACACTTTCTGCTCCTTCGTGCTAAAGACGCAACCGCGCATCATCCACGGATGGCCGCCTCAATCTTCGCGACATCGATCTTGGTCATCTGCATCATCGCTTCAAAGGCCCGCTGAGCGACGGTTGAATCGGGGCTCGTGAAGGCTTTCGTCAGCACGATCGGCGTGATCTGCCAGGAGACGCCCCACTTATCTTTGCACCAGCCGCAAGCGCTCTCTTGGCCGCCGTTGCCGACGATGGAGTTCCAATAACGATCCGTTTCCGCCTGGTCCACGGTCGCCACCTGAAACGAGAACGCTTCGCTCTGCTTGAACGCCGGCCCGCCGTTGAGCCCAAGGCAGGGAATGCCCATCACGGTGAAGTCAACGGTCAGCACGTCTCCCTTCTTTCCCGAAGGGAAATCGCTTGGCGCGCGATGAATGCCGCCGACTGTCGAATCGGGAAACGTCTCGGCATAGAACCGGGCCGCGTCCTCGGCACCACGGTCGTACCAGAGACAGATCGTGTTCTTGGCTGGCTGGGCCATGATTGTTTCTCCTGGGAGTATGTGCCGACTTCTAGAGCGTTGGCTAGAAGCTGAGCCATTCTCGTCGCGTAGCAATCATCAACTGAGCCAGCGCACGGTAACATGGCGCGGGACGATTCTCCAGATGGCGCGGCGGGAAAGCGGACAGAGAAGACGTGTGAAACAAGCAAGGTTTCCGCAGGTCGGTTGCGCGCTTTGCCTTGGCTCTCGATCGGCGTTATGCTGTTGGGGTTCATCCCGCCGAGGCGCTCCTGCCTCATCGCCACACCCATCTTGATCTGCACATTCCAGAGGGCCCCGCTCATGCCTCGACTGCTGCTGTCCTTTCTGTTTTGCCTGGCAGCCCTGTTGCCAATGACCTCGCTCGCCACGGCGGCAGAGTTTCGCGCCGGGGCGGCGACGAGCAACATCACGCCGCCCCTCGGCGGAGACATCATTGGAAATTTTTTGCCGATCCAGGCGACGCATGTGCATGACGAGTTGCATGCTCGCTGCCTGGTGCTCGACGATGGCCAGAAGCGGATCGCGATGGTGGTTTGCGACCTCCTCGGCATCAACCCGATCCTGTGCGAAGAAGCCTGCAAGGAAATCACGGCCCAGACCAAGATTCCGCGCGAGTGCGTTCAGAACAGCGCCACGCATACGCACTCGCCCACGAGCGCGCTGGGGCAGGATCGGCCTTCGGCAGTCTACTTGCTCGACGACTATCAGAAGTTCGTCTCCCGGCGGTTTGCGGATGGCGTCGTCCGTGCGATGAACGAACTCCGTCCCGCCGAGATCGCATTCGGAACCGTTGACATCCCCGAGCATGTTTTCAATCGTCGCTGGCGGATGCGCCCCGGCACCGTACCCGCGAATCCATTCGGCGGCATCGACCAGGTGAAAATGAACCCGCCGGCCGGCAGCCCGAACCTGACCGAACCCGCCGGACCAACCGATCCGACCGTCTCTTTCTTCGCGATTCGTGAGCCCTCGGGCGCACCGATCTCGGTCTATGCCGCTTACTCGCTTCACTACGTCGGCGGCGTTGGACCGGGGCACATTTCGTCGGACTACTACGGCATGTTCTGCGAGCACTTAAAGAAGCTGCTCAATGCCGATCATCAGTCGCCGCCGTTCGTCGCCATGATGGCTAATGGAACTAGCGGCGACGTCAACAACATCAACTTCCGCCAGCCGCGCGGTCCAAAGCGACCTTATGAGCAGATGCGGTACGTTGCCGAGGACGTGGCGAGCAAGGTTCACGAGCAGATCACGAAGCTCGAGTATCGCCGAGACATTACCTTGGATTCGCGCTACCGCGAGCCGACGCTCGCTTGGCGTCGCCCGAATGACGAGCAGCGCCAGTGGGCTGAAGCCACGGTCGCCGCTGGCCAGAAATCGGCTGGCGACTTGTCGTACATCTATGCCAAGCGATTCCAAAAGATGGCCGAGTTTCCGGAGACGACTCCGGTGCCGGTGCAAGTGCTTCGCATCGGTGACGTGTGCATCGGCACCATGCCTTGCGAAGTGTTCTGCGAGATCGGACTGGAATTCAAAAAGAAAAGCCCGGTCCAGCCGGCCTTCTTGGTCTCGATCGCCCACGGCTATTTCGGCTACCTGCCCACACCAGCGCAGCACGGCCTCGGCGGCTACGAGACGTGGCTCGGAACCAATCGCCTCGAGCGCGACGCCTCCGACAAGCTACTCGCCGAACTCCTGAAAATGGTTGGCGAGGTCAAACAGCCGTAGGTCAGCCCATGGAACGTCCGTCAGCGGGGCCACGCCGATCGCGATGTAGTTCCCCGCTCTCCCCACGCGACCAGCAGCACCTTCAAAGCCTCGCTACCGGACCCGGCGCAAAAGAAAAGCCGTCAACGAGTTACGTTGACGGCTTCCAGAAAAAGCGGAGGGCAAGGGATTCGTTCGGGTGTATCTTTGCAAGTCCATGCTATTGCAGGACTTTCGCCGCAACTGCCGATGCGGCAATCGTTTAGTGCTGTGCAATCACAACTGGATAATTCCGGTTGTTTAGGAACAGTTGGCATTAGTTCCAACACAATTTCAGCACAGTCACCGGCCGCCATGTCGTGGTTCCACTCCCAAGCTGAAAGGTGAGGGTGAGCCATGAAACGACAACCAAGCCAAACTGCGAATCCCTCTGCGCTGCGTGGTGTTGTGTATGCACGCTATTCCACGGAAGAACAAAACCCCAAGAGCATCGGCGACCAGCATCGCTTCTGCCGCAAACAACTAGCGGTCTATGGACTCGAAGGCGCGCAGGTAGAATTGCTGTGCGACCAAGAAATGTCTGGCGAGTTGCGCTCGCGCCCCGGAATCAACCAACACAAAGCCGGCATCGATGCGCGGCGTTGGGACTTCATTATTGCCGAGGATTCGAGCCGGTTGTTCCGTGATCCGGCCGCCTGCCTCGAACTGGTGGGGGCGGCGGATGATGAAGGTATCCGGGTCATTCTGCC
>JAEZGD010000070.1 GCA_023417165.1 Planctomycetota bacterium | reverse complement strand
AGCGGATGATCGGCTGGAAGCCCGGTTGCATCAAACGTTCGACCATCAATTGGGACGGCTGCAACAAACCAGTACCGCTGGCCCGCAGGCCACCGCGCGCACCGCCACCGATGTGGCCGCTTCGGTAACCACGGCCGCCGGCAACGAGATGCTGGCCTTCCTGGTCGGTGCGTTGCGTTCGCCGCAGCAAGTTCGCCAGGCGATCATCCTCAGCGATATTCTGCAACGTCCCGAGCACCGCTGGTAATCCATCCGTTTACTCCTTTCTACGATCTTGAATGTCTGTACCAACGATTGAACCTGGCAAGACTCGACTGGGCTGGATTGGCACTGGCGTGATGGGGCAAAGCATGTGCGGCCACCTGATCGCCGCCGGCTTTAAAACGACAGTCTTTTCTCGCACGCGCGCCAAGGCCGAAGGGTTGATCGGCAAAGGCGCAGCCTGGGCCGATTCGCCGCAAAAGGTGGCCGAACACAGCGACGTCATCTTCTCGATCGTTGGCTTTCCGCGCGACGTTCGCCAGGTGATGCTGGGCAATCATGGCGCGCTGGCGGGCGCGAAAGCTAACAGCATCCTGGTCGATATGACCACCAGCGAGCCGTCACTCGCGCAGGAAATCTATGAAGCGGCCAAGATCAAGGGCGTCTACAGCGTCGACGCGCCGGTCTCGGGCGGCGACATCGGAGCTAAGGAAGCGCGACTCTCGATCATGGTCGGCGGCGACAAGGAAGTGGTCGACGCGCTCGCGCCCTGCTTTGCTGCAATGGGCAAGACGATCATCTATCAAGGTGCCGCAGGCGCTGGCCAGCACACCAAGATGACCAACCAGATTCTAATCGCCACCAATATGATTGGCGTCTGCGAAGCGCTGTTGTACGCGCATCGTGCGGGACTCGATCTGAACACGGTAATGCAATCGGTCACGCCAGGCGCGGCGGGCAGTTGGTCGCTGTCGAACTTGGGACCGCGCATCATCGCCAACAACTTTGATCCTGGTTTCTTCGTCGAGCACTTCATCAAAGACATGGGCATCGCGCTCGATGAAGCCAATCGCATGGGCCTTGCACTGCCGGGACTGGCGCTGGCGCGGCAGCTTTACATTGCCGTGCAAGCTCAAGGCTATGGCCGCAACGGCACGCACGCATTGCAGCTCGCGCTGGCATCGCTCGCGGGAATCGACTGGAAACAACGCTCCTAGGAGGACGAAGCCGCGCTTCGTCTTTTCTCGCTGGCCCTACGTTCGTCATGCCTACCATCCATATTCCCGTGCTGCCACGGGAAGTCCTTGAGTATCTTGCGCCGCGACCTGGCGAGACCATCGTCGATGGCACGCTCGGCGGCGCAGGTCACACGCGCATGATCGCCGAAGCGGTAGGCGACGCCGGACAAGTGATCTCGCTCGATCGCGATTTGCACGCCATTGACGAAGCCGCGCTGATTCTGCGCGGCTTGCCGATCAAGCTGGTGCATGCTAACTACTGCGAACTGCGCAGCGTCCTGAAACAGCTTGATATTCCTGCGGTCGACGGCTTATTGCTAGATCTGGGGCTATCAAGCGATCAACTGGCCGATCGCGAGCGCGGCTTCAGTTTCGAAAGCGAAGGCGACTTGGACCTGCGCTTCGACATAACCGAAGGCGAGCCCGCGTACAGGCTGCTCGAGCGGATGCGTGAAGCGGAACTGGCCGACCTGATCTATGAATATGGCGAAGAACGCTTCAGCCGCCGGATCGCCAAGCGCATTGTCGAGACGCGTCGCGACAAGCCGATTCGCACTGCAGCAGAGCTAGCACAACTCGTGCGCCGCTGTGTGCCGCGCTCGCCGCACGAAAAGATCGATCCTGCCACGCGTACCTTTCAGGCACTGCGCATCGCGGTCAATGACGAACTTGGTTCGCTTGACCGTCTCTTACGCGACTTGCCTGACTTACTAAAGCCAGGCGGACGTGCTGTTATTATCAGCTTTCACTCGCTGGAAGATCGGCGAGTAAAAGAAGCTTTTCGCGCCGATTCGCGTTACGAAATCCTGACCAAGAAGCCGATCTTGGCAGGTGCCGTAGAACTCGTCGATAATCCGCGTTCGCGGAGCGCAAAGTTGCGCGCGGCACAGCGAAAGAGTTAGGATCGCCTGGCAAGGTAGAACGTGATGGATCGCAAGCAGCAGGCGGCAAGTGTGCCGTGGGGCATGGTGGCCGCGTTGGGGATTGTGACGGTGTGCGCCGCTGGCGCGCGGTTGTTCGATCGACCTGCGCCGCTACCGGCGGTCGAGGCAACGCCTCGGCCGGCCGCGATTGTGGTCGCCAAACCGATCATCTTACGTTCTGTCGAAGGGTTTGAAGAAACCCTTTCCCCTGCGTCGCCGGCCGCAATGCCGACGCGTTTGCCACGCGAAGCTTTGGACCCAGCCATCGCCATTGAAGCGCATTTGCCCACCGGCGAGCGCGAAGCAGTGCGTCGCTAGGTGTGTTAAGCCTCTTGTCTGTAAGTACTTATCCACTCATTTTTTGGCCTTTACGTGTGTTGGGGCTTGCGGCACAATACCGCGCGGTTTCTGCCGTCTGAGCCGAACTGAGCGAGTGAGCAGAACCGAGTGTGCGGCGGCGCTATGGATGCAGCGCCACCCGTGGTCGCTTCGACCCAAACCCAGCAAGGAGTGCTGACTGTGAATCTTCGCAAATGCCTGTCCGCCTCGGTGGCGGCTCTCACTGTTGTTGGCGCGGCTGCGCTGCCTGCTTGGGGACAGACTCGCCCCGCTGCTCCGGGCGCTGCGGCCCCGGTTGCTGCTGCGGCTCCTGCCGCTGCGGGCACAACGGTGGTGGTGATCGACCTACAAGAAGTCTTTGAGAAGCACGTGCGTTTCAAAGCCGCGATGGACAACATCAATCGCGACACCGAACAGCTCAATGCGCAGTTCCGCAACGAACAAAAAGAACTGCAAACGATGATGGAGAAGCTCAAAGACCTGAAGCCCGGCACGCCGGACTACAAGCGTCAGGAAGAAGCCACCGCGCAGTTCGAAAGCAACCTGCGCGTGCAAGCGCAACTGCAACGCAAAGAGATCGCCGAACGCCAGGCGAAGCAGCTCTATCAAACGTACGAAGAAGTTACCGCTGCCGTGCAATCGTTCTCGGATCGCAACGGCATTGGCCTGGTGCTGCAATTCACCGCCGACGAAATCGATGCGACCAATCCGCAGTCGATCATGCGGGGCGTCAATCGCCCGGTCGTGTATCAGCGCAACCTGAACATCACCAAGTTCATCATCGACGCTGTCAATGCTGGCACCCCGCCGGCGCAACCCAGCGGCCCGGTCAGCGCTCGTCCGGCCATTCCAGGTGCCAGTGGCAACAATTTGCGCCCGCGGTAATCGCAGGCGAGTAGCAGACTCGAAGCACGCCGCTGCCTGTGGCGTGCTTCGCAGCCCCGCAGGCGTAGTGGCAAGAGGTCACCGTTTCTTTTCTTGATGGTTCTCCCTTGAGACAGCAATTTCGCGCACAACGTACCCTGGCCTGCAGCGTCGAGGTCGAGGGATTTGGTTACTGGAGCGGCCGCGACGTGAAGGTCCGCTTCCGTTCGGCCCCTGCCAACACCGGCATCGTCTTTGTGCGCGGCGACCTGCCGCAGCCCAAGCGGATTCCGGCGATTGTCGAGAACCGCATCGAAATGCCGCGGCGCACCACGCTCGTGCATGGCGGCGTTCGCGTCGAAATGGTCGAGCACATCATGGC
>JAEZGD010000057.1 GCA_023417165.1 Planctomycetota bacterium | reverse complement strand
CCATTGGTGCAATTGTCGGCTGGTTCTTCTGCGCTCTTCTCCACCGGCACGTTGTTCGATCACAGTCACGACGCCGCGCCGCCGAGCGCAGCGCGCCCGGCGATGAATGATCGCTTTGGGTGGTCTGGTGGCATGCTGCCGAGGGAGTTATTCAACAAGTACGATGTAAAAATGCATGCGCAAACGCGACGTAACTCGCGATTGCTAAAGGCTTTGCAAGTAGATGCGCAAAACTATGCACTGTTGAAAAACCCACGATCCGAAGTGGACCAGCTTACAGGTCTTCGCCAGGCACGGGGGGGCCGGTCAGCACGCGAGCGCCGTCTTTGGTCAGTGCGATGGTGTGTTCGAAGTGGGCGCTGGCTTTGCCGTCGATGGTGACTTGCGTCCAGTGGTCGGCCAGCACCTTCACCTCTTGAACACCGATGTTGACCATCGGCTCGATCGCCAACACCAGGCCGGGGCGAAGCTCGAAGTCGTTGGCGCGAGTTTCCGCATTGGCGTAGTTCGGCACCTTTGGATCTTCGTGCAAGTTGCGGCCGATGCCGTGACCGACGAAGTCCTCGACGACTGAGAAGCCGGCGGCGCGAACGTACTTCGCCATCTCGCTGGCGACCTCGCTCCACTTCCGTTTCTTCGGCAGCAGGTCAATCGCGATGTTGAGAGCGCCTTCGGTGACTTCGAGCAGCTTGCGCTTCTCGTCGCTGACTTCGCCCACGGCGTGCGTCCAAGCCGAGTCGCCACACCAGCCTGCGAGCTTGCAGCCGGTATCCACGCTCACGATGTCGCCCGACTGAAGCTGGCGCGGGCCAGGAATGCCGTGGACGACTTCCTCGTTCACCGAGATGCAAGTCACCGCGGGAAACGGAACCACGCCAGGCACGCCTTTGAACAGCGGCAGCGCGCCGTGCTTCACAAAGACCGCTTCAATGGCCGCGTCGAGTTCAGCGGTCGTAACGCCAGGGCGAATCAGGTTGCGCACCGCTTGATGAGCTTCCCAAACCACCAGACCCGCTTTACGCATCAGGCGGATTTCGCGAGCGGAACGAAGAACCAAGGGGGTGAGCCTCTCCTGATCGGAACGAAGCGACAATGCGTCGAGAGTATTCATGGGGCTGGCAGCGCCCAATGGCGAGCCGGCAGCGGACATTGCCGCGGCGAACTATGCCTAAGCGCTGGTAACGGGTGCTTTACGTTTTTGATCGACGATCGCCTTGATGCGGTCAAAGACTTCGTCGGGAGTACCAAGGCCATCGATCGATTCGAGCAGGCCGCGTTGCGAATAATACGCCAGCAGCGGCATGGTCTGCGTCTTATAGACCTGCATCCGGTTGGCGATGGTATCAGGCGTGTCGTCGGGCCGATGTTCGATCTTGGCGCGCTGAATCATGCGCTCGACCAAGACGTTCTCGTCGACCTTCAACTCCAGCACGACATCCAATGGCGTGCCGCGATCGCGCAGGTAGATATCCAACGACTCGGCCTGGCCAGTGGTGCGCGGGAAGCCATCGAACAAGCAGCCGACGCGACAATCGGGCTGATCGAGGCGCTCGCCGACGATGCTCATGACCAGCGGGTCGGGAACGAGCCGACCGTGCTTCATGTAGCTGTCGGCCATCACACCCAAAGGAGAGTTCTGGTCCTTGGCACGCCGCAGCAACTCTCCGGTCGAGAGATGCGGGACCTTCAGGTAGTCAATCAACCGCTTGCACTGCGTTCCCTTACCAGCGCCGGGCGGACCAATAAAAACAATCAGCATGACGGCCTCGCACCTGGTGCTTGGGAACTGCTGGCGCCGTCGCGGCAGAGCCCCGAACGAATCAGGACTCGATTAGACCCCGGTAGTTGCGCATCAGGAGGTGGTTATCGATCTTCTGAACCAGATCGAACGCCACACTCACGGCAATCAACAGGCCGGTGCCGCCGTAAAACCCAGCGATCGTAGCGTCGATCCCCATCGAACTGGAAATGATCGTCGGTACGATGGCGATAATTGCCAGGAACGCTGCACCCACATAGGTAATGCGCACCATGACTTTCTCAAGATACTCTGACGTCCGCTTGCCGGGGCGATACCCGGGAATGAACGTGCCATAATCCTTGAGATTATCTGCCATCTCTTTGGGATTAAAGGTAATCGCCGTCCAGAAGTAGCAAAAGAAGTAAATCAGCGCGATATACAAAAAGTTGTAAACCAGCGAGGTCGGCGACATCCACGCGAACAGGATGCGGGCGAACTCCGAATTGCCAGCGTAGCTTTGCAGCGACGAGATCAGCATCGACGGAATCATTAACAGGCTGCTGGCGAAGATGATGGGCATCACGCCAGCTTGATTCAACTTCATGGGCAGGTATTGCTTTCCGCCGCCATAAACGCGACGACCACGAACGTGCTTCGCACTTTGGGTGGGGATGCGGCGTTCGCCCTTCGTTATAAAGACCACGCCCACAATCACCGCTACAAACAAGCACGCCAGGACGATCACTGTCTCGATGCTATAACCGCCGGTGGCGCCAAGTTCCCACTTGGTGTTGCCGAACAGTCGCAGAAGCGCGTTGGGCATTTGGGCCAAGATGCCGGCCATAATCAACAAGCTGATACCGTTACCAATGCCGAACTCGTCAATCTGCTCGCCGAGCCACATGAGAAACACGGTACCGCAGGTCATCGTCATGACGGCCACAAACTGCCAGCCAAACGACAATGAGCCAGGCAGATTGGGATCGCTCCAGAACGCGGGATCAACAAAGGTTGTCCCCTCGGGCGTAACGGCCATTAAATACCATCGCACATAGAACCAGCTCTGCACAAAGCACAGCACCACGGTTACATAGCGCGTATATTCGTTGATCTTTTTGCGGCCCGTCTCGCCTTCTTTGCGGAGGTCTTCGAGCGGCTTCCAAACGGTGCCGAGCAGCTGGAAGATAATCGAGGCCGAGATGTACGGCATGATGCCGAGGCCGAAGATCGTCGCTTGGCGCAAGTCGCTCGCGGCAAACACAGCCGCCGCATCGACGAAGTTCGCGAAACCGGTGCTTTGGCTGGAATCAGCGGCAGCGCCGCGCAACTGGTCGAAGATCGGCAGCGGCACGTGGAAGCCGACGCGATAAATGGCCAGAAACAACAGCGTCAGCAGAATCTTCTGGCGCAGTTCCGGAATCGTAAAGACGATGCGGAGTTTCTCGAGCATGAGAGCGATCCGTCCAAGGTTCGGCGAGGGGGTCCTGTGCGCGAAGGCCGCTCGAATGCCAAGCAGCTTTCCAAGCCCATATAGTCTAACAAACAGCTTGGGCCGTCGCCACGGCGAATGCCTGGCAGGCGGATACCATCTAACCAAGGAAAAGCCGCGTCAGAAACGACGCGGCTCTTGCGGTGGGCTCAAAAGTGATTCGGTGGGCGTTACTTTTTCTTGCCGCCAGCCTTGCTCTTGCTCTTCAGCTTTCCAGCAGCCTTGAGCTTTTCCTTCTTCTCAGCGACGGTGACCTTGGTCGGTAAAGTGACCAACGTACCGCCAACCTTTTCGATCTTGGCCTTGGCAGTGGCGCTGAAGCGATGCGCGTTGATCGTCAGCTTCTTGGTCAGCTCGCCTTCGCCCAGGATCTTCAGCTCGTCGAAGCGGCCCTTGGCCACGTTCTTCTGCTTCAGGGCTTCCAGCGTGACTTCGTCGCCAGCGTTGAACAGCGCTTCCAGGTCGCCGACGTTGACCGCCACCACCTTCACTGCGAACGCCCTGTTGTTAAAGCCACGCTTCGGGACCATCCGGATCAGCGGAGTGCCGCCGCCCGAGAAGATCGACTTGGCCTGCCAACCGGCCATCGCCTTTTGCCCCTTGTGACCCTTGCCGCTGGTCTTGCCACGACCCGAGCCGGTACCACGACCGATGCGGAGACGCTTGGTGTGCTTTTCAACACCCTTATTGACTTCGTGCAGATTCATTAGAGAGTCACTCCCCGCAGACGCTCGACGTCCGCCTTCGTGCGTAGTTGTTTCAGTGCGAGCATCGTGGCCTTGACGACCGTCACCTGGTTGGTGGTGCCGAAGCTCTTGGTCAAAATGTCGGTGATGCCGGCACATTCGCACACAGCACGCACAGCGGCTCCAGCGATTACACCGGTACCCGAGCTCGCGGGCAGCAGCGTCACGCGAGCGGCGCCATAGTGGCCATCGGTGCGATGCGCGATGGTGCCGTTCTCGATGGGCACCGTGATCATGCTGCGCATGGCCTGCTTCTGGGCCTTCTCGACGCTCGGCGGCACTTCGTTCGCCTTGGCATAGCCCCAGCCGACG
The DNA here is from genome assembly GCA_023417165.1 of Planctomycetota bacterium. Taxonomy (GTDB): domain Bacteria; phylum Planctomycetota; class Planctomycetia; order Pirellulales; family Pirellulaceae; genus JAEZGD01. The sequence goes on along the minus strand of JAEZGD010000057.1, from coordinate 4,092 downwards.
CGACCCTTGCCATCGCCGACCACGACCATGGCGGCGAAGCTAAAGCGACGACCACCCTTTACCACGGCGGCACAACGCTTGATTTGAACGGTACGATCCACCAATCCGTCGCGCGACGAATCAGAACCTTGCTCTCGACGACCACCGTGCGACATGACTAGCTCCCGTAGTAGACACCTGCCTCGCAAACCGAGGCGTAAGACAAATCCAAGCCAACAGGGCAACCAGGCCCCGCAGGATTAAAATTCCAAACCAGCCTGACGCGCGGCATCGGCCAGAGCGGCCACGCGGCCGTGATATTTGAAGTGACCGCGATCGAACTTGACCTGTGTTACGCCTGCGGCCTTCGCACGCTCGGCGATGGCGCGGCCAATCGCTTCAGCAGCGGTCTTGTTGCCGCCGTAACCGATGCCTTCGCGCAGATCCTTGTCGCGAGTGCTGGCCGAGCACAGCGTCTTGCCGGAGACATCGTCGATGATCTGGCAGCTGATGTGCTGCAGGCTGCGGAACACGCTGAGCCGTGGGCGATCGCCAGTCTTGCGCAGGTGATTGCGGACGCGATACGTGCGGCGGGTGCGTTGAACGTTGAGTAACTTCTGCTTCTTCACGGTGATATCCTTCGACAAATCGACCGGCAATGTACGGTCGCAAAGGAAGACGGACCTGAGCGATCCGTCTCCGATAAGCCGAAACGGACAAACGCAAATGCTTGTCCGTTGTCAGCGTTGAGATTGTATTACTTAGTGGCCGACTTGCCCGGCTTGATCTTGACCTGCTCGCCCTGGTAGCGAACGCCCTTGCCTTTGTATGGCTCTGGCTTGCGAGCGGCGCGGACTTCCGCAGCAAATTGGCCGACGAGTTGCTTGTCGCAACCAGCCACCACAATGTGCGTCTGATCCGGGCAGGTGACCTTCAGGCCCTGCGGGATCTTCTTGTGGATCTCGTTGGCGAAACCGACGCGCAGTTGCAGGGTGTCGCCCTTGATAGCGGCCAAGTAACCGACGCCGACCACTTCCAGGCGCTTCTCAAAGCCCTTGCTCACGCCTTCGATCATGTTCTCGATCAGCGAGCGGGTCAGGCCGTGCAAAGCGCGTGATTCACGCTCGTCATCGACACGCTTGACGACGACCTGGTCGCCTTCGAGCGCCACGTTGACCTGGGGGCGGAACTCAAACTCGAGTTTTCCCAGCGGGCCTTCTACGTTTATCTTTTGGCCGTTGACCGCGACCTTGACGCCGCTGGTGACGGGGACCGGCTTATTACCGACGCGTGACATGATTCAAACTCTTGCGATTTGGTTACGAAGCGGCAGGTAAACGCGCAGTCGCTCGTCTAGCAGACTTCGCACAGCACTTCGCCGCCGAGGTTCTTCTGGCGAGCTTCACGATCGCTGAGAACGCCGCCGCTGGTGCTAATGATGCGGATGCCGAGCCCTTGCAGCACCGGCCGCATTTCCTTGGCCTTGCTGTAAACACGGCGACCCGGCTTGCTGACGCGCTTGATCCGTTGGATCACGCGTTCGCCGTTGGGGCCGTATTTCAGCTCGAGGCGCAGGAGCGGAGCAGGCTCGCTTTCGACCTCTTTCCAATCCCAGATATAACCTTCGCGCTTCAAGACTTCGGCGACGCCGCGCTTGACTTTGCTGAGAGGCATATCGACATGGGCGCGCTCGACACGTACCGCATTACGGATGCGGGTCATCATATCGGCGAGGGGGTCAGTCAACATGTGATTCGGGTCCCTGTTCAACTACCAGCTAGATTTGCGCACACCGGGAATCAGGCCTTGGTCCGCTAGTTTGCGAAAGCAAATGCGGCAGATGCCAAACTTGCGGTACACAGCCCGCGGTCGTCCGCACATCTTGCAGCGACGCACGATGCGGGTGGAGAACTTCGGCGTGCGAGCCGATTTCGCCATTTGTCCTTTGGTAGCCACGACGATTACCTGGGTTTCTTAGTGATGGAAATAATGACTTACGCCGCGCCCCGCTTGTCGCCGCCGTCTTCCGTCTGGAACGGCATGCCGAACCGGGTGAGCAAGTCGCGGGCTTCGTCGTCGTTGTCCGCCGTCGTCACGAACGTGATGTTCATGCCCTGAATGCGGGTAAACTTGTCCGGATTGAGTTCGGGGAACACCAACTGTTCCTGCAAACCGAGCGTGTAGTTGCCGTTGCCATCGAAGGCGGTCCGGCTCACGCCGCGGAAGTCGCGCACACGAGGCAGTGCCAACGACACTAGGCGATCCAGGAACTCGAACATCCGAGCGCCACGCAGGGTGACTTTGCAACCGATGGGCAGGTTCTCACGCAGCTTAAAACCGCTGATCGCCTTGCGGCTCTTGGTGATCACAGGCTTTTGGCCCGAGATCTGAGTCATGGCCTCGACACAGGGGTCGAGGTGCTTCTTGTCTTGGATGGCAATGCCGACGCCCATGTTAATGGTGATCTTCGTCAGCTTGGGCACCGCGTGAATGTTGCGTCCACCCAGCGACTCTTGCAGCGCGGGGCGAATCTCTTGTTCGTAGCGCTGCTGAAGACGCGGAACGCTAGTCTTCTGAGCGGGGGTGGTTTCAGTCGTCTTCTTGGCCATGTTAGGTCACCTGGTACGGCCAGCGGAGGATACGCCAGCCAGGGTGCGGTAAGTTATTTCTTCTTGGCGTAAGCCGGCTTCGCAGGGGCGATGCGGCCTTGAGCAGCACCACACTTCTTGCAGAAGCGTTCTTTGCTGCCGTCTTCCAAATAGCGGGCACCGAGCCGAGTCGGCTTGCTGCACGCCTGGCACAGCAACGCGACGTTCGACAATTGGACAGGCATCTCCATCGAGAGCCGGCCGCCTTGCGGGTTCTTCTGGCTGCGCTTGACGTGCTTATAGACCTTGTTGACGCCTTCGACAAGGACCTTGCCGGCCGTATGATCGACCGACAACACCTTGCCACGCACGCCCGCGTCATCGCCAGCGAGCACCACCACGATATCGTTTGTTTTGATTCGCATCACACCACCTCGTTGGCGAGGCTGACAATCTTCATGAAATTGCGTTCACGCAGTTCGCGAGCCACCGCACCAAAGATGCGCGTGCCACGCGGGTTGTTGTCGTTATCGATCAGCACTGCGGCGTTCGCATCGAAGCGGATGTAGCTGCCATCAGCGCGGCGAACTGGCTTGCGAGTGCGGACGACAACCGCACGCACGACAGCCTTCTTCTTAATGTCACTGCCAGCGATCACGCTCTTGACGCTGCAGATGATGACATCGCCGATCGACGCATAGCGACGACGCGAGCCACCCAGCACCTTGATGCACATGACCTCTTTCGCGCCGGTGTTATCCGCGACCGCGAGGCGTGTTTCTTGTTGAATCATGGGAGTAATCCTGAGCGGGGGACAACCGTCCCCTGATAGTTCCTGACGTCGCGACTTGCCGGCCGCGCTCGCTTAGGTCGCAGGCGTTGCGGCCCCTTCGTCGATCGCCACGGCAGCAGCGCCGGTGTTCTTGTCGACGATCCGCACCAGATTCCAGCGCTTCAGCTTCGACAGCGGACGCGACTCTTCGATCTCGACGCGATCGCCAACCGCTGATTCGTTGTTCTCGTCGTGTGCATAGCACACGGTCTTGCGGCGGATAATCTTGCCGTATCGTTCGTGCTTGACCAGTCGCGCCACCTCAACCCGTCGGGTCTTGGCGGTCTTATCGCCGGTCACAACGCCAATCACAAGTCGCTTGGGCATGGTAGTGGGGCAAGCCAGGGGCCTGCCGTGCTGTGCTCTCTCTTTGATTTGGGCAGGTCGATCACCTGCCTCTCACACTTATTTCGAAGCGGCTGCCAGCTCGCGCTGACGCTGCACGGTCTTGATCCGCGCGATCAACTTACGATGCCGAGGCAATTCGCTCGGAGCGTTCAACTTCTCGGTCTGCGACTGCAACTGCAGGCGAAACAGGCTCTCGGCCGTTTCCTTCAGCGTGAGCTGAAGCTGCTCGTCGCTCATGTCGCGCAGTTCTTGGGCTTTCATGATCGTTACCGTGACGGTCTGGGTGCGAACGAAGGAACCTAAGCCGGGCGACGGCGAACAAAACGAACACGGACCGGCATCTTG
>JAEZGD010000543.1 GCA_023417165.1 Planctomycetota bacterium | reverse complement strand
TGCTCGTGCAAGGTCCCACCAGGTTCGGCGACGTCTACTATCACGGTGTCGCGCCGATTGTGGGACGCGAAGAGCGAGGCGATATCCTGGTCGGCACTCATAACGTTGTCGAGACGCGGTTTGCATTCTCGCCGACGAGCGGAGAGCTGATGGCGCTCGAGATGTTTCCCGACAGCCAAGTCGATCCGTGCGAACTCTACTTTTCCGACTATCGCGACGTGGATGGCAAACAGGTGCCGCACACCCTCGAAGTTCGCCATGGCGACGATGCGGTGGGGACAATCAAGTTGCAATCGGCCACGCTAGCGCCAGCCGCGGAGAAAGCCTCATGAACAATTTGCGACTTTACCTCGCCGCGCTGTTAGTAGTGATGGGCTCACACGCCGTCGCGCAAGCAGACACTTCCTTCGCCAAGGTGATTGCTGCGGTTCAACCGAAGTTGGTCAAGGTGTATGGGGCAGGGGGCGTGCGCGGGCTGGAAGCGTATCAAAGCGGCCTGCTGATCTCGGCCGATGGCTACGTGCTAACCGTGTGGAGCTATGTGCTCGATAGCGACGTCGTGAATGTCACGCTGGACGATGGCCGCAAGCTCGCGGCGCAGCTTGTGGGCGCCGATCCTCGCTTGGAGATTGCCGTCCTCAAAATTGACGCGACGGAACTCCCGTACTTCAACTTGGACGCTGCAATCGAGCTGCACCCTGGCGATCGCGTGCTGGCCTTTAGCAATCTGTACGGTGTGGCGACCGGGAATGAGCCGACCAGCGTGCTGCATGGCGTGGTGTCGGCCAAGACCAAGCTGGCCGCGCGCCGCGGCGCGTTTCAAACTGCCTATCAAGGCGAAGCTTATGTGCTGGACGCCATGACCAATAACCCCGGCGCGGCAGGCGGCGTTCTAACCGATCGCCAAGGCCGACTAGTGGGTCTGCTCGGCAAAGAGCTGCGCAACGCACTGAACAACACGTGGCTGAACTATGCGCTGCCCATCGGCGAGTTAGTCGTTGCGGTCGAAGACATCAAGGCCGGCAAGACGCGGCCCCGCAGCGCCGACGAGGACGTCAAACGCCCTGCTGAAGCGCACGATCTGGCGTCGCTTGGCATCATTCTCGTGCCCGACATCCTGCCGAAAACGCCGCCGTTTGTCGATCGCGTCGTGCGCGGCTCCGCGGCCGACAAAGCTGGCCTCAAGACCGATGATCTGGTGCTGTTTGTCAACGGCCGCATCGCGTCGTCGTGTCGCACCTTGTTGGACGAGGTTCGTTTCATCGATCGCGTGGACGAAGTCCGACTGACCGTGCAGCGTGATTCCGAACTGCACGAACTGGTGCTCAGCCCGCCTTAGACCGCAACGCATGTCGCTGCGAAACGGACAGAGAGACAAGAGCCGATAGTATGAATCGAACACAGCAAACCTGGCAGCGACCAACCTGGCCGAGTCTGCGGCTAACGTATCTGGCAATCGCAGTCACTGCGATCGCATTGGCGAGTGTCGCACGCGCCGACACGAATGAAGACATCACGGCACAGGAAGAAGCGGCTTTCAAGGCGGCAGCGCAAACAATCGCGCCTTCAGTGGTGCGCATCGAAACGTTCGGTGGCGCCGAAAAGATCGGTGGCGTGCTGGTGGGAACAGGTCCGACAACGGGACTGGTCGTTAGCGAAGATGGCTATCTGCTGTCGAGCGCGTTTAACTTCATTCAGAGGCCGAGTTCGATCCTGGTGACGCTGCCCAGCGGCAAGCGGGCCGCGGCCAGCATCGTCGCGCGCGATCACAGTCGCATGTTGGTGCTACTCAAAGTGGCGACGGATGAAAAGCTGGTCGTGCCAACGGCGACGCCGCGCGACCAGATGCAGGTGGGCCAGTGGGCAATCGCTGTCGGTCGCACCTTTGAACAACCGCTCCCCAGTATCTCAGTCGGTATCCTTTCGGCCACCAATCGCGTTTGGAGCAAAGCCATTCAGGCGGATGCGAAGATCTCGCCGAGCAACTACGGTGGTCCGCTCATCGACATCCAAGGCCGCGTGCTCGGCATCCTGGTTCCCATGTCGCCGCAAGGGCAAGGCGAGGTCGCCGGCGCTGAGTGGTACGACTCTGGCATTGGCTTTGCCGTGCCGTTGCACGAAATGCTGCCGCGTTTGGAGACGCTCAAGTCCGGCAAGGATCTGCATCCTGGCTTGATTGGCATTTCGCTCAAGCCAGGCGATATGAACGCCGATCGCGCGACCATCATGGGTTGCCAGGCGAAAGGCCCGGCTGATAAAGCGGGATTGAAAGCCCAAGACATTGTCGTCGCGTTCGACGGCCAGCCAATCGAGCGTCAGGTTCAGTTCCGACATGCGCTCGGTCCCAAATACGCTGGCGATCGTGTGCGCGTGACCGTCAAACGCGGTGACGAGACGCTGGAAAAGGAAGTAGAACTCGTTGAGGTTCTGGAACCGTATCAACATCCGCTCGTCGGCATCCTGCCGCTGCGCGACAAGGCCACCACGCCCGGAGTCGCGGTGCGTTACGTCCTTCCCGATTCCCCGGCGGCTGAAGCTGGTCTTGTGCCAGGCGATCGTATCACTGCGATCAGCGAAACCAAGATTGCCGATGCCGCGGCGATGGCCGAAGCGCTCGCCGCTTTCGAAGTCGGTGCACAAGTGAAGTTGCACTACGTGCGCGACGACCAAGAGAAAGAGGCGGACATCACGCTCGCTGCCATGACGGCCGAGATTCCCGCCGAACTGCCTGCGTCGCATGGCCAACTGGCCGAAGCCGCCGAGCGTCCCAACGTCGGCACAATCGAAATCAAGATTCCTGAAGAGCAGAACGACTGCAGCGCGTATGTGCCGTCGGGCTATCATCCTGCTGCTCCGCATGGCGTGCTGGTCGCCTTGCATCAGCCAGGAGCTTACGAGCGCGACAAGTTGATCGCACGCTACAAGCCGCTATGCGATCAGCACGAGATCATCCTGCTGTTGCCCAAAGCGGCGGACGTTAACAAGTGGCAGACCAACGATGTGCCCTTCATCAAGAAGGCGATCGAGGATCTGGCCACGCATTACAACGTCGATGGCGCGCGTGTGGCAATTACGGGTTACTCGGCTTCCGGCAGCATGGCGTGGGTGACGGCGCTGGCCAACAGCGATACTATTCGCGCGGTGGCCGCTATCGAAGCACCGCTTTCCGCCGCGCTCAAGTTGCCAGAAGCAGAGCCAGCAACGCGGCGCTGGTTCTGGATTTCGTCGAGCACCAAATCACCACAGCGCTCCGCTATTGCCGCCACGAGCAAACGCTTTGCCGATGCAAAGCTGCCGCTCGTTCAGCACAGCACAGGCGAAGAGCTGCGCGACCTCAATGCTGAAGAGCTGATGCAGCTCGGGCGTTGGCTCGATTCGCTCGATCGGCTGTGAATGAGCGATCGTGCGGACACTTCGCATTCTGAATTCGCCTACGTCTCGCGCGCCTGACGCGTTATCTCGTACAATACCAGCATGCAACGTTTGCTTCTTGCCATCATCGCCGCCGTGCTTGTGTTCGCAGGCGTGGCGATGATGTTTTCCGGCAATCCTGAATACTCGGCTGGAGCCAGCATCTGCCTGCGCAGCGGACTGGTGCTAGGTGCGCTGTCACTGGCGCTGCCGCAAGTCATGCGTTTGCTGGAATACGCTCCGCCGTGGTTTCTGCTCTGCATGGCGACGGGGCTCTTGGTCGTCATTCGCTGGCCACGTAGCTTTCCGATCGTCGTCCCCGTGCTGGCGGCGCTGTGGTTCCTGGGGCCACGCACGAAGAAGCCGTTGGAGGCTCCCAAGAAAGCATCGCGTAAGCCAAAGCGGAAAGCACGAGTGTAGTCGCTCGCCGCCGATGAACCGCTGCTTAACGGCGGTGTCTTTCTAGCGCATCTTTAATCGCCGCTTCCGACACGCTAGGGTCGTACAGCCAATCGAAATCAAAGTCTTCGCTTAAGCTATGTTCCAGCTTAATCGTGTCGAGTAGCGACATGGCTTCCGCAAATCGACCAGAGTAGCCATCGCCCCGGATGCGATGAACGATGGCCAGAAGTTCCGATACGGCGCACTTCTGACGAGCACTCTGACTATGCAACAAAAGATAAGCGGCTTGATCCGCGGGCAAATCAGATTCTACATAGCCCGGGAAGTCCTCTGTGGCGTTAAGGCTCGCAATCAACGCCCGCTGCTCCGGCGACAAGCTATCCAGCGTCTTATCAAAACGTAAAAGTGCGTCCACTAAAAGCTCTAGGCGTTCGCTGTCGTTCATTACGACACCTGCCATCTCGTTTGTTTTTGGTTCTCGCGGAATGACGGTCCCAGCACTGACTCCATCATAGTTCTGTGCTGCCTACGCCGCTTGCGATACCCGGGAACCGGCCCAATCATCGAACGCGCTGTGGGTTTTGCCATCGTCGCCCGCTTCCACTTTTGCCCGCTTCGCTATACTGGCAGCATGAGCAATACTGCGGAGATCGCTGGCCCGGTGAACGTCAAGCCGCTTTGGATCGGCGACATTTGTGTCGATCCGCCGGTGCTGCAAGCGCCGATGGCGGGGTTCACCAACTATGCCTTTCGGCAGATCGTGCGCGACTTCGGCGGTGCGGGGCTGCAAGCAACCGAGATGGTCTCCGCCCGCAGCTTTCTCTGGTTCGACGAACATGCCGAGCATCCCGACCGCTTGTGGGGCGTCAAGGAAGAGCCCAAGCCGCTCGCGGTGCAGATGTGGGATAACGATCCCGAAACGCTCGCCAAGGTGGGTGTCTGCCTGGCGAGGGAATACGAAGTCAGCGTCGTCGACATCAACTTCGGCTGCCCGGTGAAGCAGGTCACGCAGAAGGCGCACAGCGGTTCGTATCTGCTGCGGTGGCCTGATCGAGTGGGGCAAATCGTCGAGCGTGTCGTACAAGCGTGTGCGCCGACGCCGGTCACGGCCAAGATTCGCTTGGGCTGCACGCGCGATTCGATCAATGCCATCGACGTCGCGCAAGCGGTCGAAGGGGCAGGGGCCGCGGCACTCACGGTGCACGGCCGCGTGGCCAGCGATTTCTTTCGCGGTTCGGCCGACTGGGAGCAAATCAGCCTGCTCAAACCGCATCTGAAAAAGATCCCGCTGATCGGCAACGGCGATTTGGATACGGCCCAGAAAGTGGTGGAAGCCTTTCGCCGTTATGCGGTCGATGGCGTGATGATCGCACGAGCCTGCCTGGGCAAGCCATGGTTATTCGCGCAAGCGGCCGCGGCGCTCAAAGGCGAGCCGATCCCGCCCGATCCAACCATCGCCGAGCAAAAGGCGGTGATGCTCAAGCATTACGACCTGGTGCTGGAGCGATTCGGCGACGAGAAGGGGACCGTGCTGATGCGAAAGTATGCCGCCTGTTATGCCCAGGGCTTGGCCGGGGCACGACACTTCCGCGGGGCGATCAGCCTGGCCGCTTCGCCGACCGATTTCCGCCGCATCGTCGAAGAGCTATTCCCCAAATAGCCGCTCTGCAGAGCCCCAAATTGCACGGGGGTTTTTCAACATGGCACCGTCTTGCGCGCCTCGCTGCAAAGCCTTGGTGACTAACAATTTGAGGCGTATTTTCAACGCTCTTCAACCATCGTACTTGTTGAAAAACTCCCTCGCTGCGGAAGGCATCGCGCCACCCACAATAAGTATGCTGCTAGTTTTCAAAGAGCCGCGAATCATTCTTCGCCGGCTCGGCGGAATTAGACAACAATTTCCAAGTAAAAGCTTTGTAATAACTGCAAACTTTTACTCGCTATCTTTGCTGGTTTCGACCGCGCTGCTGGGGTCTTCCGCAGGCAGTTGGATCTCGCCGGTCGCGTCTTCCGGAATCATGACGGGACCATCGACCGGGCCGTCGCCAATGTCGATGTCCAGGTTGGTTTCGACCTGCTGTTGTTGCGAAGTGAGGTCGTCTGGCGTGTCGAAGGTCTTGTCGGGACCGGCGCTGCGGATGAGGTAGTTGTTGCCATCCACTTCGTAACGCAGTTCGGTTTGCCAGCCGTCCTTGAACGGAACGACGAGCTTGTTGCCTTCAATGCCGTCAGGCAGCGTGTTGTGCTCGTTGCGATAGTTTTCGATCGCATTGCGAGCGTCGGCGATGGTGATATGCGTGTTGTTGATCTTGCCGAATTCTTCGGCGACTCCCTTCAGGCCGATAAAGCCAGCCACGATCGCCCAGCCCGCCAGAGTCAGAAAACCCACGCCCAGCAGGCTGATGATGGTACCCGCGATGGCGAAGCCGCGCGGCTTCCACAACAGCGCGACAAGGCTGATCGGCAGCGACAAGATGTTCAGCGTGCCGCACGTCAGCACGCCGATGATCGACAGCACAAACCCGGCAATGCCCAGGCCATTCACTGGGGCAGGGGATGAACCAAACGCAGAATTTGAATAAGGGCTTCCGCCGGAGGTGGTGGCCACTTCGAATCTCACTTCTAGTCGAAAAGAGGGAACAACCGATCACTTGCGCCGGGCATCGTAACGCCTTATGCACCTTACGCATATGCCATTCGTCGTCGGGGCCGGAATCTTGGCAAATCGCGTGCTGTCAATTTTTGACACATCTGGTTGTCAAAAATGCGTTTAACGCATATAGTCTCGTGTGAGGACTCGACTTACGAAATCCCAGGTCTGTGGCTAAATGGCTGATGCGTTTGTGACGTCCGATGTCGCTATTCTCGACTTGCTTCGCAAGCGGGACGCGCTGTCGGTGACAGAACTCTCGGCCATCATGGAAGTTACGGCAACTGCCGTGCGCCAAAGATTGACCCGTTTGATGGCCCAAGGCTATATCGAGCGGACCGCCGCCCGAGCGGCGCGGGGACGTCCCAGCCATGCCTATCGGTTAACCGCCGCGGGCAGGCGCAAAACCGGCTCGAATTTCGCCGACCTGGCGATCGCTCTGTGGCAAGAAGTGCGATCGATCAAGGACGCCGAGATTCGCCGCGGCTTGCTCGCCCGCATCTCGCGGCGACTGGCCGAAGATTATGCCTCCCAGGTCGATGGCGACAGCACCGTCGAGCGGATGCAGGCGGTGGCCGACCTGTTCAGCGACCGCAACATTCCGTTTGAGGTCGTCGAAACGCCCGGCGAACTGCCTGTGCTGCGGGCGCTCGCGTGTCCCTATCCGGAACTGGCAGAACAAGACAAGACGATCTGCGCGATGGAGCGGATCATGTTTTCCGAGTTGATTGGAGAGAACGTCCATCTGGAACAATGCCGTCTGGACGGCGCGACCTGCTGCACGTTTGAGACGAGTAGTAACGTCTCAAGCACAAGTACCCTGGACCGCTAGCACAATGCGTGGACCTTCGGATATTCTAAATCGTTTATCCGCCGTCCCTTACAGATGCAAGATTGCGAGTGGAACATGACTCAACCTTGGATTGAAGGACGCTTCGAGGAAAATGTCGTTCTCACCACGCTCGAGCAAGCGATCAACTGGGCCCGCCAGTCGAGCGTTTGGCCGATGACGTTTGGTCTGGCGTGTTGTGCGATCGAGATGATGGCCGCCGGCGCCAGTCGCTACGACCTGGATCGCTTCGGCGCTGGCGCGTTTCGCGCGACTCCGCGTCAGGCCGATCTGATGATTGTGGCCGGCACGGTGACGTACAAAATGGCGAGCCGCGTGCGACGCCTTTACAACCAGATGCCCGATCCGAAGTTTGTCATCGCGATGGGCGCTTGCACGGTGGGCGGTGGTCCTTACTTCAAGTGGGGTTATCACGTCGTGAAGGGAGTCGACTTGGTCGTGCCCGTCGACGTCTATGTTCCTGGCTGTCCGCCGCGCCCCGAAGCGCTGCTGGAAGGCCTGATGCGCATCCAAGACAAGATCGCCGGTCATCGGATCGGCAAGAAGAAGAACGCAGCCGTAGGCGAGAAAGTTGCCGACGTGTTGCCAGTGCCGCACCACAGCGGTTATGTCGATGCCCCGGCCGATCGCGAGCCGTTGTACGACCACCAAAAGATTACGGGCTAAACACACCCAACCTTTCACCGAGAAGATTTTCGAGTCCCCAGGTCCAGTCACGAGCCCCTTGCGATGGGCCAGCCAGACCTAACCAGAGAATGCAATGCCTGCTGAAAACATTGATACGCTGAAGATCACCGACCTGCATGTTTCCGTCGAAGGCAAGCCGATTTTGCGCGGCGTCAATCTTCTGATGAAGAAGGGCGAAACGCACGCGCTGATGGGCCCCAACGGTTCGGGCAAAAGCACGCTGGGCCTGGCGATCATGGGCCATCCCAATTACGAAGTCACGCAAGGGACGATTGAAGTCAACGGCGTGAACATTGTCGAACTGGCCGCCGACGAGCGCGCTCGTCTGGGCCTGTTCATGGCCTTTCAGCGTCCGGTGGCGATTCCTGGCGTCAAGATGGCCGACTTCCTGCGTCACGCGACGACCAACGTGCGTCGCCCCGACCGCAAGGAAGGTGAAGAATTGATGCCAATGAAAGAGTTCCGCCAGGAGCTGCGCAGCAAGATGCAGCAACTGCGCATGGATACCGAATTCGCCCGGCGTTATGTCAATGACGGTTTCTCCGGCGGCGAAATGAAGCGGGCTGAGATCCTGCAACTCGCCATGCTGCAACCGAAGTTCGCCATCCTCGACGAAACCGACAGCGGTCTCGATGCCGACGCCGTTCGCCTGGCGAGCGAGAGCATCGCCGAGATCGGTCGCAAGAAGATCGGCCTATTGATCATCACCCACCACGACAAGCTGCTGGTGCACAATCCGCCGGACTTCACGCACGTGATCCTCGGCGGCCGCATTGTCGAAACCGGCGGCAAAGAACTGGCCGAAGAGCTGCACACCAGCGGCTACGACCGGATTCGCAAAGCGTATCCCGACGCCAACGCAGCCAACCAAACGCTGCTGGAAAAGAACACCGACAAGCCTGAACTGGCTAAGGCGTAGTCCTTTCACTCCCCAGAGAGAGAGAGACGACTTCACCCCGCAACCATACCCGACGATCCGCAAGTCGCAGCCGCAGCGCCCTGGGGCGTCACGAAACGACTTCGGCAGAGTGAATACCATGGCTACTGATATTACCAGCACCTCGCACGACGCCATCGGCGAGATCAACAAGTACGATTTCCACACCGATTCCAAGCCGGTCTTCAAGGCCAGGAAGGGTTTGAATCGGGAGATCGTCGCCCAGATCTCGGAGATGAAGAACGAACCAGCGTGGATGCGCGACTTCCGCCTCCGCTCGCTGGAGATCTTCGAGCAAAAGCCGATGCCCAAGTGGGGCGGCGACATCGCCATCAACTTCCAGGACATCTACTACTATCTGAAGCCGGCCGATCACCAAGGCAAGACTTGGGACGACGTGCCGGAAGAGATCAAGAAGACGTTTGAGAAGCTGGGCATTCCCGAAGCCGAACGCAAGTTCCTGGCCGGCGTGAAGGCGCAGTTCGAAAGCGAAGTGGTCTATGGCTCGCTCAAGGAAGACCTCACCAAGCAAGGTGTGATCTTCACCGACACCGACAGCGCGCTGCGTGAGCATCCTGACCTGTTCCGCGAGTACTTCGGCACCATCATTCCGCCGGGCGATAACAAGTTCGCGGCGCTCAACTCGGCCGTGTGGTCGGGCGGTTCGTTCATCTACGTGCCCAAGGGGGTCAAGATCGACTTCCCGCTGCAAGCCTATTTCCGCATCAATGCCGAGAACATGGGCCAGTTCGAGCGGACGCTGATCATCGTCGACGAAGGCGCAGAAGTGCACTACGTCGAAGGCTGCACCGCTCCGATGTACAGCACCGAAAGCTTGCACTCGGCCGTGGTCGAAATCCTCGTCAAGCGCGGCGCACGCTGCCGCTATACGACGATCCAGAACTGGGCCAACAACATCTATAACCTGGTGACCAAGCGCGCCATGGCCTATGGCGACGCCACCATGGAATGGATCGACGGCAACCTCGGTAGCCGCCTGACCATGAAGTATCCCGCGGTCTACATGATGGAACCGGGCGCGCGCGGCGAGATTCTGTCGATCGCGTTTGCTTCTGCCGGGCAGCATCAAGACGCTGGCGCCAAGCTGGTGCACTGTGCTCCGAACACCACCGGCCAAATCATCAGCAAGTCGATCAGCAAGAACGGCGGTCGCGCCAGCTATCGTGGTTTGGTGAAGGTCGAAAACGGCGCGAAGAACGCGAAGTGCAAAGTCGTGTGCGACGCGCTGATCCTGGACGACCGAAGCCAAAGCGACACCTTTCCGTACATCGAAGTCGCCGAGCAGGATTCGCAGATCGGCCACGAGGCCAGCGTCAGCCGCATCGGCGAAGAGCAGATGTTTTACCTGATGAGCCGCGGCCTGACCGAAGCCGAAGCCAGCACCATGATCGTCAACGGCTTTATCGAGCCGCTGGTCAAGGAACTGCCGATGGAATACGCCGTCGAAATGAACCGCCTGATCCAACTGCAAATGGAAGGCTCGGTGGGCTAAACGCCCGCTGCACAGCGCACGTGGATAGCGCGCTGCGTTATCCACTTGCCTTTGCCCCGCCCAGCGCGCGGGCGAATTTCGCCGCGATCCTCACCTTTACGTTTACGACTGCCGCAAAGCGCCATGACGACGACTGTTCTGCCGACATTTGATAAAGCGGGCTTCGAGGCCTTGCTTGCCTCCCGCCAAGAGCCCGCCTGGGTCACGCAACAACGCCGCACCGCCTGGGCGATGTTTGAAGAAAAGCCCTGGCCGAGCCGCAGCGACGAAGAATGGATTCGGACCGATATCCGGATGTTCAAGCCGGAAAGCTACAAGCTGCCGTTAGAAAATGCTCCCGCCGGTGTGGCGCTGCCATCGCTGTTGGCTGAAGGCGTCACGCTGGGCGGTCATTCGCATTCGCTCAACAGCCGCGACGCCAGCGCGCAGCTCAACGAAAAGTGGCAGAAGAAGGGCGTCATCTTTGGCTCGCTCGAAGCTGCCCTGCAAACTCACGGCGACCAACTCCGCCCGCATCTGTTCGCGCACGGCTTCAAGCCTGGCTACGACAAGCTCTCTGCGCTGCATGCCGCGACCTGGTCCGGCGGCCACGTGCTGTACGTGCCGCGCGGCGTCGTGATTGACGAGCCGCTGCACATCCTGTCGTCGATGACGAACAATGGCGTCGATCTGGATCACATTCTGGTCGTGTTGGAAGAGGGCGCCGAAGCAACCGTGATGTCGGAGACCTCCAGCTTCGACGAGCAAGACGGCGGTTTGCATCTCGGCGGAGTCGAAGTCCTGCTCAAGCCTGGCGCGAATCTGCGTTTCGTCAGCTTGCAAGATTGGGGCAAAAACGCCTGGAACTTCGCCCATCAAAAGCTCAACGTCGATGCCGACGCCAGCCTGCAATGGACCGTCGCAGCGCTCGGCAGCAAGCTCAGCAAGGTCAATCAAACGGTGGAACTGATTGGTCCTGGCGCGAACTGCCAGGTCAATGGCGTGATGTTCACCGAAGGCAAGCAGCACGTCGCCTATCACACCCTGCAACACCACGCTGCGCCGCATTGCACCAGCGACTTCCTTTACAAAGCAGCCCTGCAAGACAAGTCGCGCACCGTTTGGCGCGGCATGATCAAGGTCGATCACGGCGCGCAAAAGACCGACGGCTATCAGCGCAACGACAACCTGCTGTTGTCGGCAAACTCGCGGGCCGATTCGATTCCCGGCCTCGAAATCAACGCCGATGACGTGCGCTGCACCCACGGTTCGACGACCGGCAAGGTGGACGAAGAGCTGATCTTCTACGCACAGTGCCGTGGCCTGACGCGTAAAGAAGCCGTGCGTTTGATCGTGAGCGGCTTTTTCCAGCAAGTCTTCGATCGCATCTCGATCGAGAGCGTGCGCGAAGCCTTGTCGCTGGCGCTCGCCAAACGCGTGCGCGAAAGCGCTTAATTGCGGCCTGCCTTACCGACCACGCATCCCTGACGATTCACCTGTGCTCATGTCCGACTTCGTGCCTGTTTGCAAAACGACCGACATCCCCGATCCCGGCAAGCAGTTGCTGGAGATCGACGATCAGGTGGTAGTGCTGTTTCATGTCGCTGGCGAATTCTTTTGCCTGGACGACGTTTGCACACACGATGGCGGGCCGCTGGGCGAAGGCGAGCTAGGCGATCACCAGATCGAATGCCCGCGCCATTTCGCCAAGTTTGATATTCGCACCGGCAAAGCCCTGACCATGCCGGCCACGCACGATACCGTCGCTCACGAAGTAAAGGTCGAGGGCGATCAGGTGTTTGTGAAGCTTTGCAATGCTTGAGGTGGAAGCAAGCGTCGAGTTTGCCAAACCTTTGCCACACGGAAGAGCCAGCCATGCCGATTACCGAAGACCACGTTCGCGAAGAGCTGAAAAAAGTCATCGATCCCGAGTTGTTCGTCAACATCGTGGACCTCGGATTGATCTATGAAGTGACGCTGCTCGATCCCAACGAAGAGGGCAAGCAGGACGTCAAAATCAACATGACGATGACCAGCCCGATGTGCCCGGCAGGTCCGCAATTGGTCGCCAACAGCAAGCAAGTGGTCGGCCAGTTGGAAGGCGCGGGAACCGTGGAAGTGAAGATCGTCCTCGATCCGCCCTGGACTCCTGATCGCATGACCGAAGACGCGCGCGATCAGCTCGGCATCTTTTAGCTCTTCTGTGGTGGCGGCGCGCGTTGCCGATAGCCACCAGGCAGTGCCCCAAGTACCACACGCCCGCGCGGCAGGCTAAGATCATATCTTGGCTCGGCACTTGGATTGGGTTTCCTGGCACTGCGCTCATGCGGATATTTCTCTTTGAGTTCGTTTCTGGCGGCGGCTGGTGGAAGGTCGATCCCACCGCGCGGCCGCCCAAATCGTTATTGCGCGAAGGCAAGACGATGCTGGCGGCGCTGGCCAGCGATCTCGCCGCTATCGACGGGTGCGAAGTCATCTTCCTGCAAGATCGCCGCGTGCGCACGCCGGTGGAAGTGCCAGGCACCCAGCGCATCACTGTCGCCGGCCCCAATGAACTGTTTCGCCACTTCCGCGATCTGGCGCCGCAGACCGATTATGGCATCATCATTGCGCCCGAATTCAACGGCTATTTATCCGACTGGGCGGCGAAGTGGCGTTTGCTCGATGGCACACTCCTAGGTCCCAGTAACGAATTCATTCGGCTCGCCGAAAGCAAAAGTCGCACGGCCGAACATCTGGCCGCGGTCGGCTTGCGCGTGCCGCAGGGCATGCCGCTGGGTTGGCCCGAGAAGTTGCCGCCGGACTTTCCGCTGCCGGCCGTGCTGAAGCCGGACGATGGCGCGGGCTCGCAGGGTTTGATTTATATTCGCGAGCGGCACGACGGCGCGGTTCGCAAGCGCATGAACTTTTCGGATTGGCGACTGGAACAGTATTGCCCCGGCTTGCCAGTGAGCGTGGCGATCTTGGCGGGCAGTGCGGGCCCGGTTGCTTTGCCCGCCTGCTTGCAATGGCTGACCGACGATTATCGCTTTCGCTATCAAGGCGGTATGGCTCCGATTCGCGAAGACTTGAATGCTCGCGCGCAACAGTTGGCGCTCGCTGTGGCTGCCGCGATGCCGCCTGCGATTGGCTATTTCGGCATCGATATGATCCTCGGCGAAGCGGCCGATGGCAGCCAGGACTATGTCATTGAAGTCAATCCGCGACTGACAACATCCTATGTCGGTCTGCGCGCCATCGCACGCGGCAATCTGGCGGCGGCCATGCTGCACATCGCTGCCGGGCGGCCTGGCGATTTATCGTTCGAGGACCGCAGAGTACAATTCACACCGGATGGCCAGGTGGTGGCCCTTTCGTAGCGGCGTCGCAAGTCGCGGATGTTTCTTTTGTACGGCGTGGTTGCTTATGCACTGGCTGGCTCTTGATATTGGCGGCGCGAATCTGAAAGCGGCGGACGGCCACGACTTCGCCGAATCGTACGCCTTCGCGCTGTGGCACGCACCGCAAAAGTTGGCGCAAGAACTGCGCACGATCATCGCCGAAGCGCCGGAATCAACGCACCTGGCGGTTACGATGACCGGCGAACTCGCCGACTGCTTCGACACCAAAGCCGAAGGCGTGCAACACATCTTGAAAGCGGTGCTGGCCGCCGCTGATGGTCGCCACACGCGTGTGTATCTGACCGATGGCATGTTGGTGACACCGCAAGTTGCCGTGCAAAGACCCCAACTGGCTGCAGCTGCGAATTGGCACGCACTCGCGCGGTTCTGCGGACGCTACGCCTATGAAGGCAGCGCGCTGTTGATCGACATTGGCTCGACAACGACCGACATCATACCGCTGATCGACGGTCAGCCCGTCGCGGTTGGCAAGACCGACACCGAGCGACTGCTTTCTGGCGAGTTGGTTTACACCGGGGTCGAACGCACACCTGCGTGCGCGCTGGTGCAAGCGGCCGAGTATCGCGGCCAGCAGTGCCCGCTGGCTGCCGAACTTTTCGCCACGACGCGCGACGCCTGGATGATTTTGGGGGCGTTGCCTGAAGATGCCAACGACAAGCACACAGCCGACAATCGCCCCGCGACCAAGCAGTATGCGCGCGTGCGACTCGGTCGCATGGTGTGCGCCGATGCTGAATCATTCAACCATCGCGATGCCGTTGTCATTGCCGAGGCGATCGTGGGCGCGCAAGCACAACAACTGAAAACGGCGATCGCAGGCGTCGTCAAACGTTTGCCGGCTCAGCCAACCAAAGTGATTCTTTCCGGACACGGCGAGTTTCTCGCTCGACGCGTGCTAGAGGAATTGCAGATCACCGCGCCGATCACATCGCTGGCGCGCGAGCTGAAGCCGACGATTTCGCGATGTGCTCCGGCGCATGCGTTGGCCGTCCTGGCGCGTGAGGCCGCTGGAGCATGAGTCGTGCTACGGTTCGCGTTATTAAGGTTGGCGGCAGCCTGCTCGACTGGCCCGACCTGCCGCGCCGCCTGTGGCAATGGCTGCAACAGCAAGGCCGCGGCGCTAACTATTTGCTGGCAGGGGGCGGCGTATGGGCCGATGCCATTCGCGAGGCCGATGCACGCTTTACTCTGGGTCAGGAAGCGTCGCATCAGCTTTGCCTGCGCGCGATGGACGTCACGGGGCAGTTGCTAGAGCAACTCTTGCAGCAAGCCCGCGCTGCGTATGCAACCGAATTCCCTGACGAGCAACGTTCGATTGCGGTGCTGGAAGTCTCAACGTTGTTAGCCACGGCCGAGATCACCGCGCGGTTTAACGCGCCATTGCCAGCGACTTGGGACGCCACCTCCGATTCGATCGCGGCGCTGCTCGCCCAGGCGTTCGGTGCAACGGAACTGGTGCTGCTGAAATCGACCGATTTGCCCAGCAGCCTGTCATTGAAGGAAGCCGCAGCAACGGAAGTCGTCGATGCGTATTTTCCCGTCGCGGCGGCCCAGTTGCGGAAAACGCGCTTCGTCAACTTGCGTAGTCCACGCTTTGACGAATGGATTCTCTATCCAGAGTCTCATTCTTCAGAGTCTCATTCTTCAGAGTCTAACGCCAGCGCTGCGGCCACGGCACCTTGATCGAGTCAATTGCGGTGCCCAGCAGCAGCGACTCGGCGGGCACGATCAATGAGGTAAAGAAGCGTCGCCCTTGCGCCATTTGCACGCGCGTATGTTCGCAGGCGATCGCCAGTAGGCCGGCCAGAAACGACTGATGTTCTGGCCACAACAGATCAGGGCGGTGCAGTTCAAAGACGCAACCGCCTTCGTCGTCGATGTCGAATTCGAAGCCATCGCGAATTGCATCGAGATTCGCATTTTCGGCCGTCAACGCGTAGCCGAACTGCTCTTCCCAGTATTGCATCTGACCGAAGGCTTCGAGCATCGGCCCGAAGCCGAGGCTGCAATCGAGTCGCTCGACGACGTATCCTTCCTCCGCCAGCCAATCGGCATAGCGTGGATAGTCGTCGAGCGCCACAGTCGCCAGGCCGCCGTGCGTAACGATCGCGGTGACGTCGAGTCGTTGCCAATCGAGTTCGCCGAAAACCGCCACCGCGACGTCCTTTGCACAAGTTGAAGGCCTGCTGCTGGACTTACTTGGCCAGCTTTTGCTTCAGCTCGGTCAGTAGCTTGACCGCGCGACCGATCTCGGCCTTTTGGCGATCCGGCTCTTGCGGAATTTCGCGCTCGATGGTGAGCGGGCCGCTGTAACCAATCGCATCGAGCGTGCGCAGGTAACGTTCGAAGTTGACGTCGCCTTCGCCGAGCGGCACTTCTTGGCCCCATTCCTCACCTGGGTTTTTCGCCCAGGTGCCGTCCTTGCAGTGCACGCTGCGCACGAACTGTCCCACGCGCTCCAGCGCTGCGATCGGTTCGCCGGTGCCGTACAGGATCATGTTGGCCGGATCGAAGTTGATGAACAGGTTCTGCGATTCGGTGTCCATGATGAATTGCAGCAACCCTTCGGCCGTCTCTTGTCCGGTCTCGAGATGCAGGTTTTGGCCGTTGATCTTGCAATGGTCGCACAGTTCGCGCGTGACACCGACGACTTCGTTGTACAGCGGATCGTTCTTGTCGTGCGGCACAAAGCCCAAGTGCAGCGCGACGACATCGCAGCCCAGCAGCTTGGCGAAATCGGCGATCTCTTTCATCTCCTTCATCCGCGCGGCGCGGGTTTCGCGCGGGACCAGGCCGACAGTGCGGGAGACGGTGGGAATGTCGGCATAGCTTTCGCCTTCGAAGCCGCCGAAGACAGCCGTCAGCGTGATCCCCAGTTCCTTCAGGCGAGCCAGGAAGCGGTCGGCATTCTCCTTGGTGCGCGTGCTGCCGTGCGGCGCATGCATCTGAATGGTGGGAATGCCTAGTTCGTGCGCAACTTCCAGCTTTACGCCCAGGCCAGCATCGATGCTGGTGAAGACGCCAATCGGCCACTTTTCCATGGTCAGCTCCTCGTCGAATGCGGTGGAAAAATGCAGTGTAGGGGGCGGCGCGTCAGAACGCAAACGGCCCTTGCGTGGGGCCTAAAATGCGACCTGCGACGGCGCGCGCCCCTAATTAAATTCGCAACTTCCTTGCGCCTTGTGGACCTCGGCTCCGAGGTACTGGCCCGGGCGGTCCTCGGCATAAAAGCGCGCGAGCACCGCTTCCCATTCTTCGCGCTGGCGCACGCGCACGAGCCCTTCGCGAACCGCATGATGGTCGGGATGCAACGCCGCGTACTTGATACAGAACTTGCGCATATGCGTACATGCGCGGTCCATACCATATAGCTCTTCGGTCAGGCGGAAATGCTCACGAATCACTTCGCGCTGTTCATGCACGGTGGGCGGCGGCGGCAATGGCTCGCCAGCCAACAGCGCTTTCGCTTGGGGAAAGATCCACGGATTGCCGATGGCTCCACGCGCGATCGTCACACCATCGACACCGGTGCGCTGCAGCATGTCTACGCAATCTTGCGCAGTGAACAAATCGCCGCTGCCGAGGATCGTGCGCGATCCGACGTGCTGCTTGACTTCGGTAAGAAAATCCCAGCGACTCGGCCCGACATAGCGCTGCTCGACCGTTCGCCCATGCACGGTGATGGCAGCGACGCCTGCGGCGAAGGCGCCATCAAGAATCGTGTAGAAGTTATCGCGGCTCTCGGCTGTGTTATCGATGCCGCGGCGCATCTTCACGGACACGGGAATCTCTGGCGGCACCACGTCGCGCGTCCGTCGCACAATCTCCAAGGCGACATCGGGCTGGCCCAGATGAAACCCGCCGCGGCAACGTCCCAGTACCTTCTTCACGGGGCAACCAAAATTGATGTCGATCACATCAAAGCCGGCTTGTACGAGTTTGAGCGCACCCGCGGCAAATTGCTCGGGTTCGGCTCCCATCAATTGCCCACCAACCGGATGTTCGTCTTCGCTGATG
>JAEZGD010000713.1 GCA_023417165.1 Planctomycetota bacterium | reverse complement strand
CGCCAAGCTTTCCGGCCTGCGCGATCCCGAAGCTTTGCCCGGCGTGGCCGAGATTGCCGACCGCTTGTATGCGGCGGTGCAGGCCAAGCGGCGCATCGTCATCTATGGCGACTATGATTGCGACGGCATGACCGCTGCCGCAATTCTCTATCGCTGCTTGCGACTGCTCGGCGGAGACGTCGGCTACTATGTCCCTAACCGTCTCGATGAAGGCTATGGCCTGAGCGATGACGCACTGCGCAAGCTGGCCGCGCGCGGTACGCAAACAGTCATCACCGTCGACTGCGGTATCGCCAGCGTTCACGAAGCCGAGACCGCGCGCGACTTGGGACTCGAGTTGCTGATCACCGATCACCACGAGTTCGCTCCTACGCTACCGATCGCAGCGGCCATTGCCCATCCGCGCTTGCCGGGGACGGATTATCCCTTCGGCGATTTGTGCGGCGCAGGAGTCGCGCTGAAGGTTGCCTGGGCGTTGTGCCAGCGCGCCAGTCAGGCCAAGCGAGTGACCGATGCGTTGCGCGAGTTTTTGTTGACCGCCGTCGGCTTGGCGGCGATTGGCACTGTGGCGGATGTGGTGCCGCTTTTGGACGAGAATCGCGTGCTTGTGCGCCATGGATTGAATAGCCTGCGCGAGCGCCCGCCTTTGGGCGTTGCCATGCTGATGAAGGTCACCAAGATCGACAGCAAGCCCTCGCTCAGTTCTGAAGATATCGCCTTTACGATTGCGCCGCGTCTCAATGCTGCTGGCCGCTTGGGCCAGGCGCAACTCGGCATTGAATTACTGGTGAGCGACTCTCGTGACCGCGCCGAGCAACTGGCGCAGTACATTCACGAACTTAATAACAGTCGCGATAGCCTGGAACGCAGCATTTACCTGGCTGCGCTGAAGCAAGCTCAAGAACAGTTTGATCCTGAGAACGATCCGGCGCTCGTCCTTTCGGGGCGCGGTTGGCATGCTGGCGTAATTGGTATTGTCGCGGGCCGCTTGGCCGAAAAGTTTCATCGGCCCGTGGTTGTGATTTCGCTCGACGCCACGGGCGACAAGCCGGGCACGGGGTCGGCACGTTCGCCCAATGGCTTGGCATTGCACCATGCGTTTGCTGCCTGTGCGAGTCATCTGTGCGGACATGGTGGTCACGCGGCGGCTGCTGGTCTGAAAATTGAGGAACAGCGCATCGACGCCTTTCGCGCTGATCTATGCGAATACGCCGGAGCGCTACTGACGCCTGAGCAGCGCCGTGCCGAACTGCGGATTGATGCGGAAGCCGCATTCAGCCAACTGACGCCGCACATCGTTCGTCAAATCGAACAACTAGCGCCCTTTGGCGCAGGCAATCCTCGGCCGGTGTTGTGCGCATCGGGCGTGCGCTTGGCTGAACCGCCCAAACGCATGGGTGGTGGTGAGCGGCATTTGTCGGCCAAGCTGGTGCAACATGGCACGTCGCTGCGAACTGTGGCGTTCGGTCATGGAGATTGGGCCGATGAGTTGGCCCAGGTCGAAGGGGCATTGGATATTGCCTATCGTCCTGTGATTAACGATTTTCGTGGCCGACAATCAGTCGAAATTCACCTGGTCGACTGGCGACCCGTGGGTACGCCTGCAGCCGTGTGAATTTGTCGAAGCCACTTGCTCGCTACTGCTCGGCGCGGGCTAATGAAGGCATGGCCTTCAATCGTGAAGAAGCTCGTAGTGTGATGTTGCGTCAGCATTTGCAAGCACGCGGCATCACCGATGCGCATGTCTTGGAAGCGCTGCGTCAGGTGCCGCGCGAGCAGTTTGTCGATCCCGGCGACGAGTCGCTCGCGTATGCGGACCGTGCCCTGGGTATCGACTGTGGCCAGACGATTAGTCAGCCCTATATCGTTGCGCTGATGACGCAGGCTCTGGAAGTTTCGCCCGGGCAGCGCGTGCTAGAAATTGGCACCGGCAGCGGCTATCAGGCGGCGGTTCTGGCGGCGCTGGGAGCCGAAGTTTTCACCATCGAGCGGCATCCCTTGTTAGCGGAACAAGCAAAGACCCGCCTGAACCAATTGTATCCCGGTCGTGTCCATATTCGTGTCGGTGATGGATTGCTGGGCTGGCCCGAGGAAGCTCCTTTCGAGCGTGTGATAGTAACCGCAGCCGGGACGGAGATCCCGCCCGCCGTGTGGCAGCAGGTGGCCGAAGGCGGGCTGGTTGTCGCTCCGTTGGGGGCCGTCGCGGAGCAAACGCTGGAGCAAATCCGCAAGGTTGCCGGGCGGCCCATCCATCAACCGCTCACCGGCTGCCGCTTTGTTCCCCTCTTGCCCGGCGTCGCCCGCGGCGAAGAGTGAACTGGCGTTGACCCGAGCCATAAACCCGTTAAACTTAACCCTTTCCCACACATCGGGGCGTAGCTCAGCCTGGCTAGAGCGCTACGTTCGGGACGTAGAGGTCGCAGGTTCAAATCCTGTCGCCCCGACTGAAACGAAAGCCGCAGTCTGATAAGGACTTGCGGCTTTTTGTTTGCGCTGTGGTGGTCCGGTAATCGGCCATTTTGATACCAAAGTTGATACCACCCGCAGCCAAACCGCAAGCTGAGGTCAATTCGCGATAGAGCCCATGCGAAATGACCAAAGGTGTCCAGGGAGTGGGCAGACTGACCCCTGCACCTGGGAGCTTG
>JAEZGD010000704.1 GCA_023417165.1 Planctomycetota bacterium | reverse complement strand
GGTAATCTTGCGCGACATCCATTGCAGATGTTGGCGACGCTGATGGTATCTTCGTCAGGAAAACCCTCCAAAGCCGCCGACGACGTGCGAGCCTTGCGATTGGCCTGGCAAAAGGTAACGCAGCAAGCGGCCACTGGTAACGATGTCACGCTGGCGATCGAATACGAAGCGCGTTTAGCGATCGCAGCGGATGTGCCACTACAAAGTGATATCCCCTCGGCACAGCGTCGCGCCGATTGGCAGACAGCTTGGATCTGGTATGCTCAGCGGGGACTCGATGATTTTCTGGGTCCGTCACAGCCTGGCGAACCGCCGTTGTTTGCCGTCCTGGCTAGAGACTATGTGCAGCTAGCTCGTACCTCGCGCCCAGACATTACTTCTGCTACGCAGACACGTCTGGAGGAGCTCACCAGCCTGCTTGCCGAGCGGGAGCGCGCCGCGAGCGAGGGCGTGCAATTAGACGCACGCAATTCGTTGGTACTGTTTAACGATCAAGGCTCGCGCACGGCGATCGAGGTATCGGCGCATGAGCAGGCGGCGCTGCCGCCAGGGCGACTGGCGCTAACCGTGCGAACGCCTGCAGGCGAGCCGGTCAATGCGGAGATTCAGGCGGCCGCTACAGGCGCGGAATCGTTTGGCGTAGCGACGCCGCTGCCTGCAGAGCCTGTGCGGCTAGAAGTGCTGGGACAAAAGCTCAGCGGCAGCGAAGCTTTGTTACGCGTCGTCGCCCATCAGCGCGGCAATGCGTTTGATGCGCCGCTGATCATCCGTGCTGCGGCGGGACCAACCGTGCTTGTCGAGCCGACTCTCGTTCGCCAGTCCACGGTTGTCTTAGATGGCGCGGCGCGGAAGCGGCCTGCCATTATTTTCGTGCTGGACTGCAGCAAAAGCATGGATACGCAAGTCACCGTGGAGGCTACGGACGCCAGGACGGTTTCGAAGCTGGAAGCAGCCAAGAACGCCCTGCAAACGATGCTCAATCAGCTCGCCCGGCAAGACGGAGCGCTGGTTGGAGTCAAATTCGTCGGCCATCGGATCGGTTGGACCACTCGAGAACCGCTGAGCCTCTCGCGGCAGACGAACTATGGACGCCCAATCCCCGAGCAGGTCTCTCCTCACAACGATGTCGAATCGGTGCTCAGCCTCGGGCGCTTCGATGCGCTGGCCGCAGGTGAAGTCTCAGCGCTGATGAAGTCGGTTGTTCCTTGGGGACAATCGCCGCTCTACTTGGGCGTGATCGACGCGCTGAATGAGTTGGCCCAAGTCGATAGCGATGTCGATGCCAACGTGATTGTGATTACCGATGGGCTGAACTATCAGTTTCTGCCCTCTACAACGGAGGTCGTGCCGGCCGACAGCACGCAAACTGTTGACGATGTTGTCCGCGCGGCCGAAGGCAAATCGGTGCGCGTGCACGTAGTAGGTTTTGACGTTGATCGCAGCGAAGCCGCCGCCGCCGAAGAGCAGTTCACGCGAATCGCCAAAGCAACCCAGGGAAGCTATCAGCCACTCAGCGATGTGAGTCGCATCATACCGCACTTGGAGTCGCTCTTAGGCCCCAGCGTTTGGGAGCTAACTGCCCTCGATGGCAATGTTACTTCACGGCGCGAATCTCGCCCGACTGAACTCGGGCAAATGATGAGGGTCGACGTCGTTCCCGGCGAGCCCAACCGCTTCGACGCTTCTTTCCGTAATGCCTTCGAAACCTTGACGCTATTTGGCGGCGAAGCTGTCGACTTGCGTGTCTCGGGCACCGGTCGGCGACTCGATGTGCAGCCGTACACAGGCAATTCGCCAGTCCTGTCACGGCTCGTCACCGGAGACCGGAAACTCGACAGCGGTTATCTGATCGCCGTCGACAAGCCGATGCGCACCCCGGAAGGCTTGCAACTGGGTGTCTCTCTGCGCCATAAAGACGAGCAATTTGTGGCCCGTCCGGCCGAGGTCTGGATCGAAGCAACGCCACGTTCCGCAGACGGAACTACGCTGGGGCCAACGCATGTCTTTTATGATCCGGTGTTCGTCAATGATGTCAGCTCACCGTTGGTCCGCTGGAATCCTATGCAATGGCCCGAGAAAGCAGAGGCGGTCGAGCTGCGCTGTTGGATGCAACCTTTTCCCGTGGAACCTGCATTTAGCGACCCGATTACGAGACTGGCAGGCCAGCGGTCGCCCATGACCGATCCCGCTATTTCGGACCACTCGTGGCTGGTCGAAGTCGAAACTCCTCGCGCCGGCCAAAAGACCTTCGAGGTACGTGTGGCAACCTGGGACCGTGGCACTGCCCATGCATTCCCGAATCTGAAGGTCGGTATTCGACCGAAGATTGTCGGCGTGGCGGCGCAATCGATCGAGCATGTTTTTGATGCCGACAACCGCGTCACGACGCATCGCTTTGCATTTAACAAAGACGAAGTGGCGCCGGACGATCTTCTGCTCGAATTAACGCCGCGGCAGGCGATCACGAACGATGCATGGCGCACCGGCGAACCGGTGACCGTCCACATCGATTCAGGCTTGGGCCTGGTAGCGCCGGCCCAACGAACGCCATAGTTGTCGTTACTCCACGGTGAGTTGGGCTGCGGGAAGCGAGACGACTTCCTCAGCGGTCGCTTCGTACACGATAGGCTTCACCATCTCGGCACTTTCAGAACCTTCCGCATCGCGATAGCGGAGGCGGAGACTGCGCGCGGACGATATTGGAAGCTCTTGCCACTCGGCTTGGTAAGCAATCTGTGCCAAGACGCCTTCAACGACCTGATGGTTAGCGCCTACCAGAAACTTAATGCTAAGGCGACACTCCGCGGCATCATAAGCCAGCGAAGCGACGGGCGTTGCAGCGTCGCCGTCGGCGAAGCGGCACAGCACTTTATCCTCATCGCGAAACAGCTCAAGACGCTGATGCTTGCCTTCACGCATCACCAGGCGATCGGTCAAGCCAGCGGGTAGTGGGCCTTCAACGGTTACCGTTAGCTCGGCGCCATCAAACGTTTTGACATCGGCGTCAGCAAAAGTTGGCGTGGAATCGACCGCTTGTGGCACGCCTGGCTGGCGATAGGCGAGTTGCTCTTCCCGCAAGCCCAAGGCGGGCGGAATAGGCCGAATTGGCCAGAGTAACGCAGTGCGGTCGCGACTTGCAGTCAACACCTTTTCGCCATGCGGTGAAAAGCTGGCAGCAGTGACTTCGGCCTGATGCTGATCGAACGACAATATCTCGACACCATTGGCCACATCCCACAGCTTGGCTGTTGCGTCGTCGCTGGCGGTAATCGCGCGTTTGCCGTCGGGCGAGAAGCCCACTGACGTGATGCCGGCGGTATGCCCATTCAATCGCTTGAGCACCTTGCCGGTGGCAACGTCCCACAAAATCGCCATGTTGTCTTGCGAACCGGTGATGGCCAGGCTTTGGTCTGCCGACAGCGCAATCGCGCTAATGGCGAGCGTGTGCCCTTCGTTTGTCTTCCACTGGCTGAGGCGGACGCCTTGTCGAGCATCCCACCACTCCAAGCTGCCGTTTCTTGCGCCTACGAGCAAGTGCTTGCCATCGAGCGTGGCAGCGATCGACGTCCAGACTGTATTGCCTGTAAGCGTGTTCTCAATTTCCGTCTGATCGTTCTTCACGAGCCATAACTGCGTATTGCCATCGCTCCCCAGCGTCGCAATTCGATCTTCGGTGAGAAAGATCGCCTGGACGATGGGCAGCGTATTGCCTGCGGCATCGAGGTGGCCCCCTTCAAGCTTCGCGACCACGCGCTGAGTGCCAACGTTCCAGATCTTGGCGATACCACCGCTTCCTGCTGTCATCACAAGCTGTCCGCTCGGCGAGAAATCGGCGCTCGACAACAGACCATGCGGTCGGAACGATTGCAAACGCTCGCCATCGGCGACCTTCCAAAGTCGAGCATGATTACCGCCCACGGTCGCAATGGTGTTGCCATCGGGTGCGTAGGCTAGGCCCCAGATGCTCGATTGCAGACTGCCTTGCTTCCAGAACGGGGCGACACGGCCCGTCTCAAGGTCCAATCGCCAAATGGAATTGTGCGACGACGAGTCGCAGTAGGCGAGGGTCTTGCTATCGGGAGAAAACGCCAGGCATTGCGCGGTCTCGTTCGTTAAGCGGTGTTCGCGAACCACACGGTGTTCGCGCAGGTTCCAAATTTGCAAAAGCTGTTCGTCTTGCGACAAGGAAGTGGCGGTCGCCAGCAGTTCATCGTTCGGCGAAAGCTGCATCAGTCGCACCGCGTCTTGATGCTGCAGTATTCCGTCGGCGAGTTCCTCTCCGGTGACGGCGTTCCATTGCTTCACGCGATGATCGGCACCCGCCGTGATTAGTCGGTCGCCATTTGAAGTAAAGGCCGCCTGAGTGATTGCAAAGCCCGGGTAATGGGCGATTCGTCCGGCAATCTTCCAAGTGTCTGCCGCCTCGTCGCGGGTCCATATAATTCCTTGTCCGCTGCTATCGCCTGAAAAGAACAGTGGATAGGACGCATTGGCTTCTTGACCGACCGCTACGCAGGTAATGCTCGCCCCATGTTTTCCCTCGAAGGGCGCGAGTGCTTCGTCATCGACATTCCAGATCCGAGCCGCTTGCTGGCTGCTGCCTGTCACGATCCATTTCTTATCCGGCGATACTGCCGCGGCGCCTTGGCTGCCTGTTCCCGCCAATTGACGCAATTGAGCGCCTTGGCGAATGTTCCAGATGGCCGACGTGCCATCGCCGGCGCTAGTCAGCAGACGTTCGTCGCCCGGGCCAAAGAACTGCACGCCTGAAGTGAGAAAGGTATGTCCCTCATCCAGGGTTGCAATTTGTTCTGAAGTCGCGGCATCCCAAACAATCGCCTTGCGATTTCGTGCGGCGGTAACCACTCGGCTGCCATCGCGCGAGAAAGTGGCTGCGATGATGGCGTCCTCGTGACCTGCGAGCGGCAAAGACTCATGATAGCTAGGCAGGTCCCAAACCTTGAGGGTTTGATCATAGCCCGCCGAGACCACGCGATGCTCATCCAGCATCGCACAGGCTTGAATCCATCCGCCATGGCCGCGCAGCACGCGATAGGCTCCCGCGCGCTCATCGGCGTTGCGATCCCACACCCGCACCGTGTTATCGTTGCCGCAACTCACCACATAGCGGTTGTCAGGCGAAAAGCGAACGTCGTAGATATCGCTGGTATGCGTGCCGAGCACTCGATACTTTGCCTCTTCCGTAGGAGCGGCATCGGTGGTCACCTCGCCGACAATTCGAGCACGCACGGCTTTGAAATCAGTGCCCCGCACCTCGGCAGAGTTCCACAGCAACAGGCGTCGATCCGTTCCACCAGACACTATCTCGTACGAACCGGCAGAAGGGCCTTCCATACAAGCGATGCAATAGACAGGACCTTTATGCCCGCGAAAGCGCTCGATGCGCGTGCCGGTTCGCGCGTCCCATATGCCCACTGTGCGATCGTCGCCTGCGGTAAACACGCGTTGGCCGTCTGGAGAAACAACGCCACCCCACACGGGCCCGGCGTGCCCTGCAAATTCCACCGCCGTTTGCGACTTCAAATGCCACAGCCGAGCGGTCTGGTCCTCGGATGTGGAGAGCAGCCGCTCGCCGGCCTGGTCAAACGCAAGGTAAAGCAGGCCATCTTTATGACCACGTAAGGTGTAGAGGGGCGCTGGCGGTTCGGCGCCTGGAGCCAAGGCTCGCCAGGCGGCGGTATTCCAAATCAAGATCCGATGCTCTGGCTCAACGCAGGCCACAGCTAGCAGCTGCGCATCAGGCGACAAAGCGAGCGTTAGAATTGGTTGCGGCAGAATATGGGTTGTAGGTTGCCAATTGGTCGTATCCCAAAACTGCAATGCACCGGATACCGTACCCGTAACAATAAACGAGGTATCGCCTGGAGCGAAGGCAAGGCTTTCGACCCGCCCATCGGCCATTTGATCAAACGCCGCCAGGCTACTGAGATAGCGGAGGCGGCCCCATTCCCAGTGGCGTAAATGCGCTAGTTTCGGCCGCTCATAAGCGCTCAACAGCTGGCGAATGTTGAGAAACGCATTCTCACGCGTCTGCGCGGCCGCCAACCCAATCTGCGACAGATACGAGACTTGTTCTGCAAAGCGTTCTTTATCGAGCGCCTCGCGCGCGTTTGATTCCGCAACCACTCGCTGTCGCGCCAGATCCCCTGCGGTTCGCTCGACTTGCTCTTTCTGCTTGGTAAGGTCTTGAGATTTCTCTTCAAGCGAAGTGTTCAGGCTCTTGAGATTCGATTCGTTTTCAACCAACTGCCGTGTCTGTTCGCCGAGCACTTTGTTCTGAGCGTTCAGACGTTGATTTCGGTCGCGGATAAAGATTAAACCCACCGAGACAACGACGATGATCGCGACGGCCATTGTGGCGGCGATGTTGCGCAACTGGCGTAGGCGGCGTTGTCGATTCGCTCGCTCGCGCTGACCATGCGCCAGCTTCTTGATCAGGGGCTGGTGAGCGACATTGAATTCATCCAGCAGAGAGAGCCCTAGGTCGTAGTCCTCTTTCGACCAGGCGCACTGCGCGTATGCCAATTGGCTTTGTTCGAGGACGAGTGCCGCCGATTCATTTTGCGGCCACAACGCAATGGCTTCTTGAGCAGCAAATACCGCGCGCGCGAAATCTTGATAAACCTGAGTCTCTTGCGCCGCACGCAAGTCGCTTGCCGCGCGTGCCGCGAGCGCAATACTCTCGGAATGGGATTGGTAGGCCCGGATTGCGTCTTGAAACTCGCGAACCGTGGCGGGACGCGAGCCGGGCTGCGT
>JAEZGD010000627.1 GCA_023417165.1 Planctomycetota bacterium | reverse complement strand
TTACAAGAGTGGGCCGGCAAAGAGATCCCCAACACGCTGCCGACCGAGCGCAAAACCGGTGCGGCGTTTCCCTCGCCGTTTAAGTTTCAAAAGTACGGCGAAAGCGGTATCGAAGTCAGCGAATTGTTTGCGCACACAGCCAAGCACATCGACGACATCTGCGTCATTCGTTCGATGCATGCCAACGTGCCGAATCACGAACCCTCGCTGCTGTTGATGAACTGTGGCGACTCGCGCCTGGTGCGCCCTAGCTTCGGCTCGTGGACCACGTACGGCCTGGGGACCGAGAATCAAAACCTGCCAGGCTTTGTGGCCATGTGCCCCGGCGGGTATCCGATTCAAGAGACGCAAAACTGGCAAACCGCCTTCCTGCCAGGCATCTTTCAAGGGACCTACGTCGATACGCAGCACACCGAGATCACCAAGCTGATCGAGAACGTCAAGAACCATCAACTGCCGCTCGAAGCGCAACGGCGGCAGATCGATCTGTTGTCGCAACTCAATCGCGCGCACCTCGAAGCCAATGCTGGCGATCCGGCCCTCGAAGCGCGGATTCAATCGTTCGAACTCGCATACCGCATGCAACTCGAAGCGGCCGATGCCTTCGACGTCAACCAAGAGCCAAAGGAAGTGCTGGAAGCCTATGGCGAAGGGACACAAGCGCGGCAAATCCTGATTGCGCGCCGCCTGGTCGAGCGCGGCGTGCGGTTCGTGCAGGTATGGCACGGCCAAGGCCAGCCTTGGGATAATCACGACGACATCGCTGTCAATCACAAGCGGCTCGCCGACCAGTGCGACAAGGCGATCGGCGCGCTGATTAGCGATTTGAAACGCCTCGGCTTGTTCGAGGAAACATTGATCATTTGGGGTGGCGAATTCGGTCGCACGCCCACCGTCGAATTGCCGCAAGCGGGCGCGAATGCCGGCAAGATCAATGGCCGCGATCACAACCATTATGGCTTCACCTGCTGGCTGGCTGGCGGCGGCGTGAAGGGTGGCCAGGTCTATGGCGCGACCGACGAGTTTGGCTTCAAAGCGGTCGAGAATCCCGTGCACGTTCATGATCTGCACGCCACGCTACTAGCGCTGCTGGGCTTCGATCACACCAAACTCACTTATCGCTACGCCGGGCGTGACTTCCGCCTTACCGATGTACACGGCAACGTGATTAAAGAAATCATTGCGTAAAGCGCGAGGGAATGCAGATTGAGGATCTCAGATTGCAGTAAGATGTCTGCAATCTGACATCCTCCAACCTCAATCTGCTATTCATGGGCGACATTACCACGCATCGACCGGTTCTGCTGCTTGTCGCGGCTTTTAGTCGTTATGACGACGCGCTCGATTGGGGCCGCGCGCAGTGCGAAGCAGCGTTTGGCCCGGTGGCTCTGGAAAGCGATCGTTTCGAGCATAACGAGACGACCTATTACGAGCGCGAGATGGGGGCCGGGCTGCGAAAGACGTTTTGGGCGTTTGAACGCCTGGTCGATCCGGCGTCGCTCGTCGCAACGAAGCTGCAAACCAATCAGTGGGAAGCGGACTATGCCCGGGCAAAGCAACTGCCGGAGCCGCGGCCACTGAATCTGGATCCTGGCTATCTGACCGAGGCGAAACTGGTGCTGGCCTCGACCAAGGATCGCGACCATCGCTTGTACCTGGACCGTGGCATCTTCGCCGAGAATACGCTGTTTTATCGCAGCAGCGCCTGGCAAAGTCGCCCCTGGACCTATCCTGACTACCAGCGGGCTGATTATCATCTCTTCTTCACGCGTTGCCGCGACTATTTGCGGCAGCGGTATCGCTCTTCTTAGATTAGACCATTCGGCCAGAGATGGATCATCGCGCCCTGCTGCTGTTTCTGACCGCGACCTTGCTGCCGAGCGCATTGATCGCGCTGGCGGCCGGCTATTGGCTTCGCCGGGCTGCGCCGCAGTGGGGCCTGATCGACAAGCCTGGCGCGCGCAAGGTGCATACCACGCCGACGCCGCTCGGTGGAGGCATCGCCATCTGGTTAGGCGTGCTGCTGCCGTTTGCCGTCGGCACGATCGGGCTGGCGCTGGTGCACTACGAAGTCCTCGATGCCGCGCTGTTGCCGCCGCTGGCGCACGAGCATCTCGGCGGTTTGTGGCGTCAGTTGCCGCGACTGTGGGTGTTGCTGGGAGCCGGCACCGTGCTGATGTTGCTGGGCCTGGCCGATGACCGCTATGGCTTGGACTGGAAGCTGCGCCTGAGCGTGCAACTGGCAGTGGCGCTCGTCTGTGTGACGACGCAAGGCTGGCAACTGACCGCCTTCATTGGCATTCCCGCGATCACGATCGCGCTATCGGTGCTGTGGATCGGGGCGCTCGTGAATTCGTTCAACATGCTCGACAACATGGACGGTCTCTCGGGCGGCGTGGCGGCCATTGCTTCGAGCATGCTGGCTGCCGTGCTGCTATTGTCGCCTGATCCCGAAACGAATCGACCGCAACTGTTTGTGGCGGGGCTGCTGTTGGTGCTCGTCGGAGCAATTGCGGGCTTCCTGTGGCACAATCGACCGCCAGCGCGGATCTTCATGGGGGACGCTGGCAGCTACTTCATTGGCTTTGTCGTGGCGGTGGCGACGCTACTGGCGACGTATGCCGGCTATCACAGCGCCACGCGGCACGCGGTGCTCGCGCCCTTATGCGTTTTGGCGGTGCCGTTGTACGATATGACGACCGTCTTGTGGATTCGCTTGCGCGCAGGCCGCAGTCCGTTTCAGGCGGATAAGAATCACTTTTCGCATCGTCTGGTCGATCTGGGTTTCAGCAAATCGCAAGCGGTGCTGACGATCTATTTGACCACGGCCACCTGCGGGCTTGGCGCGCTGCTGCTGCATCGCGTCGATACCGTAGGAGCGATCGTGATCGTGCTGATGGTACTGTGCGTGTTGGCGATCATCGCCTTGATCGAAAGCACCGCCAGGAAGAAGCTAAATGCTGAGTAATGCAGAAGCAGTGATCTGACCATGAAAAAACCCACCGCGCCGTTTCGTCCTGCCGCTTCGCCAGGCGTTGGCGCGCCGCTCAAAGAGCATTTGCCGGCGATCTCGGTCTGTGTTTTGACCGCGATGACGGTCATCGCCCATCTCGTCCCGTTCGACACAGCGGCGGAACAGTGGAACAACGTCGCTGCGGTGATGCTGTGGTTAATGCTCTTGCTCGGCTGGGCGCTAGCGGGCGCGCTACGCGGCCACACGCGGATTACCTGCGACCGCACGACCATGTTGGTGCTGGCCGTGACGCTGCTGCCTGGCGTTAGCGCTGCGGCATTAGCATTAACAGCCGATGGCAACGCGCGGCTGGCTTTCAATCTGGGCTGGCAATGGGCGTCATTCGGGATTTTGTTCTTTTTGGCGCGGCAATGGCTGCAGAACGCGGCCGACGCGCGGATGTTAGCGGCGGTGATGCTATCGATCGCGGTCGGCATGTCCGCGTTTGCGCTGGTGCAATTTACTTATTTGCAGCCGCAGACGCGCGCCGCTTACGAGCAAAATCCCGATCGCATCCTGCGTGACTTGGGTCTCGACGCGCCGCCAGGTTCGCCGCTGCGCCGTCATTTCGAAGACCGCCTGGCGAATACCGAGCCGACCGGCACGTTCGCGCTGACCAATTCGCTGGCCGGAATGCTAACTCCGTGGCTGGTGCTGCTGTGCGGCTTAACGGCCTATGCACTCGCGGTGCAGCGAAGTCTGCAGGCGTGGCGTTATGCGCTGCTCGCGTTAGTCGTGACCGCGGTGCTGATCTTGACGAAAAGCCGTACCGCAGTGCTGGCCACATTGTGCGGCGTTGCGCTGACGTTGCTGTATGTCACGCCGCTGGGGCGACGTCTCGATAGCCGTATCCTGTTGACGCTGGCGCTGATTGGCATGTTGGCGGTTTCGCTCGGCGTGGTCAGTGGCGCGCTCGATGTGGAAGTGCTCAGCGAAGCGCCGAAGTCGGTGCTGTATCGCTTTCAGTATTGGCAGTCGACGGCGGCCATGATTCGCGATCGGCCGCTGTTTGGCGTTGGTCCTGGCAATTTTCAAGACACCTACAAGCACTATCAATTGCCGGAGGCGAGCGAGAACATCGCCGATCCGCATAACTTTGTCTTTGAACTGTGGGCGATCGCAGGCACGCCTGCGGCGCTCGCGCTGCTGGCGCTGGCGGTGGTGTTTCCGTGGGAACTGCGTCGGGCGCAGCGCGCAACAGACGAAATCGCAACTCCCATTTCCAAGCTGTCGACCGCGCCATTCTGGGCGCATATTGCAGCCATCTTAGTGGGCATTTTCGTGGCCTATGGGTGCGGATTTCTGTCCGAGATGGCGCCCGATCCCATGTTCCTGCTCTCAGGTGTGCCAGCCGGGGCGTTGGCGTTATGGCTATTACGCCCCTGGATCGAGCGAGGCACGCTGACGCTGCCCATGCTACTGGCCGCCTTGGTCGCACTACTCATCAATCTGCTGGCAGCGGGAGGCATTGCCTTCCCCGGCGTGGCGACCAGTGTGTGGCTGCTGATGGCGATGGCATTGGTCGTCGCGGAGCAGGGCAGGGGAGCCAATTTGTCAGCGGTCGGCCACAAATTCACCGCCTGGGCGTGCCTGGCGGTGGCGGTGGCAGCGATGGGACTATTTCACGTAACGGTCTACAGCCCGGTGTTTCGAGGGGCTGCGGCTCAAAGCGAATCGATGCTGGCCGCTCGCACCGGCAACATGGCCAATTCGATTGCCCAGGCGAGCGCAGCGGCCGAGCATGATCCCGTAGCTTCCAAACCATGGCTGATGCAGGCCGCTTTATGGCATGCGCGACTGCTGACCGAGGGGGATTCGCCGGCGTTGCGGACCGAATTCGACAAGGCGTGTGACGAAGCGCTCGCCCGCGATCCGCGCTCGCATACCACGCGCACCACGATTGCCGACTGGCGACTACGTCTGTATCGGCAACTGGGCAAAACCAGCGATTTGGCCGCCGCTCGCTATGATTATGAGGCCGCGGTCGAGCGTTACCCCAACAATGCGTTATCGCACGCCCAGTTGGCTTGGGTGCTGCACCTGGCAGGCGATCCAGAAGCTGCGGCTGCAGAGGCCGAAAAGGCGCTGGCTCTCGACAGACAGCACGATCACAGCGAATATAAGTTGAAGCTGCAGAAGGTGTTCGATCCTGGTCCGGCGGCTTCGCTTCAGCAGCCCGCGGCTCCGCAGGAACCGCAGGCCGAACCGCTGATGCAGCAATTGCGTACAACCAAAAGCTAGCGTCCGTATCTGTGTGGGGATGCCTTTCATGAAAACGTGGATAGTGGCGCTAGTCGCCGCGGCCTTGGGAATCGGCGTCGGCGTGGGCATCACGGTGGCCGAATTCTCGCCTGCACGCGAGATTTTCGAGGTCGGCGAGTTCGCCAGCGGGCCCGATGCAGGCGGTACTGGGGCCAATTCCAACCAACCGCTCGGTAATCCTAAGGCAGTGGTCGACGGTTCGCGTTCCTACGACTTCGGGGCGATGGAAGGCGACGTCAAAGGTCGGCACAAATTCGTCCTGCGCAACGAAGGGACCGCCGCGCTGTCGATCAAAGTCGGCCAGCCCACGTGCAAATGCACGATTGCCACCAGTCCCAAAG
>JAEZGD010000601.1 GCA_023417165.1 Planctomycetota bacterium | reverse complement strand
CCACACAGCCCGTCGGCGCCCACCCGGTCGCGGCGTCAGCGCTGGACCCGCTACGCAATGGTGATAGGACTAGTGGTGCTGCTCGCGACGGCCATGATTGTATGGTTCGGGCTGCTTGGCTGGGCCGCGATCGCGCTATTCCGGTAGGCGGCCGCCCATATGTGACGCGTGAGGGTCAAATCGCTTCGCCATTGCAATCTGGCTCGTCGGAAATGCCAATTTTATCAAAATCCTGGGCATCATTTGAAACGCAAGGGGCTTTCACCAAAGCGTAGCAAATCATTAATTCAGGCTTGTCACTATGTATTGCCCTGCCGGACAGGGCTTTCGAAGTACATGCGTAGACGGGTGGTATGGCGAAATCTTTTTTAGTGATCGCTTTGGTTACGGCCAGCATGCTCGCTTCATCCGGCGGCGAGGCAGCAGGTACCTACCCTACCGGCTTCGAAGATGTGCCTTCGATCCAGGCCACCACGCCAACGCTCGCGCCCTTTCAGCACATCCGCTTCTGCATTCGCTATCCCGCGGACTGCCGGACCGATCTCGCGAGCCCGGATCGCGTTGCATTGACTCCGGATCTGCTCGAACTGATGGAAACCGTCAATAGCGAGATCAATTCCGCGATCTCTCCTGAGGCCAAGCGCTATGGCTCCAATCTCAGCGACGGATGGAATATCGCGCCGTTTTCCGGCGATTGTAATGATTATGCCGTCACGAAGCGGCATGCGCTTTTGCAGAAAGGCGTTCCCTCGCGTTCGCTGCGGTTGTCCGTCGTCAAAACGGCCTCCGGCGTCGGTCATCTGGTGCTCGTGGTATCGACCACCAAGGGCCCGCTCGTGCTGGATAATTTAGCCCAGACCATTCGGCCCTGGCACGTCACCAACTATCGGTGGCTTAAGATCCAGTCTGCGGACAACGCAAACTATTGGTACGACATCGCGCCGACAGCCGGTCACCCGTCGCCTGCGCGAGCACGCGTGGCCCAGATTTCACAAAGATAATCCCGCCGGACGTCTGTGAGGCTCCGTTACGGCTCTGCTCGATCGGCGCTGCGTCCGTGGGGATTTGACTGCTGAATGATCCGCGCCCAAGGGCGACATCGCCCTTGCAACGCCGGCCCCGGCGAGCATGCAGAAGAGGATGAAATAGCCGGGCATCTGGAGCGAGAAATCGATTGTCGTATGCGCATAGCCAAGGGCCATCACCGCTGCGACGCCAGCGAATATGGGCCGTGAGCGCGCATCGGACCGGAGTGCGGCGCGAATGAGGATCAACAAAGCCCCCAGGGCAGCCACCACCACCAAGGCTGCGATTGGCAGCCCCATTTCGACGGCAATTTCTAGCGGAGTGGAATGTGCGTGCTCCCAGACCCCCCAATTGCTGAGTTCGTTTGACCGGAATGCTGGAAACACATCCGCGAAAGTGCCGGCTCCGGATCCCAATAGCGGGCGCTGCCAAATAGCGTCCAAGCACGATCGGTAGACCAACCACCGCGCGTCGTCGAAGAAACCCTGACTAGCGAGACGCCCGCCCCTACTGATCAGAAATGCGGCTACCGTCGCCGCGATCACAGCGAATCCCAAGGTAATCCACCATTGGCGCTTGCTAAAAAACAGCAGCAAAATCGCAAGCAGGAGGCCGAGGCAGAGTGCGATCACGCCTCCGCGTGAGTGGGAGAGGATCAAGGAGAAATAGCAGACAAGTGCGCCGATCAACCGGGCAATGATCTTAAATGCGAGCTTCTCGTCGGTCCGTGCCACCAGCAAAAGCCGTAACGAGATGAACCGCAACGAGCGTAACGCTGAAACGACCGCGCACGACCACAGGATCGCCCCCGTCCCAACGAAAGTGGCTGCCGTGTTGTGATTGACGAATGTGCCCGTGAAACTACCTACATAGGCCAGTTTGGGCGCCAATAAGATCAGGTTTGGAGACACTGCCAGTGCGAACAGCCCATAAAGCGCATAGGCCAGCACGACGTATCGGACAATTCGGACGAGCCTTTTGAGGCCGTCGGGCGCGAGACCGATCATGAAGCCATTCATGACCGAGAGAGCGAATAGCAACGCATGCCCGATCGCGATCGGGGGGATTTCCGCTCGGGAGGACAAGCGCATCGCGATCGGCGTCTCCAATACGGACGACATACGCGCCCACATTGGATCAGCCAATCGGTCAAATCCCAGCGGTAGGTTCTGGACGACGGTAACGATGGCATAGATCGCGAAAACCGCGAGAAATGCGCAGAATACCCGGTTCTGACTTCGATTCATCTCGGCGCGTGTGCCGATCATGGCTGCGATCGCCAGCGGAATGATCCAGAACACGACCCAGAAAAGATCGACGGAGCCAAAAGGAAGAGGCGCCAGGCTCAATACGCTGGCGGAGATCCAGAACTGCGCCGCGGTCAGCGTCATCTTAAGACACGTCGCTAACCATCATGTCGTTCTCTTTTCCAGAGAGATCTGGACAGTGCCGGTAAATCAGTTCACCGGCACAGCCAATTCATGCACACCCGCATTGACGTTACGTACGGCAGTCGTGGTGTTGTTGATCAGCGTCAACAGCTTGTAGTAATCGACGACGCGCGCATTCGCGACATACATCACGTCTTTCGAACGCATCTGGAAGCCTGCGGCAAGCAGCATCCCCGAAGGATCGCGCAAATTAAGACGATAGATCGTCGGAATCCGGTTGAACGTGAAGCGGGTGATATCGACACCAAGCTTCTCCAGGAAGGGGCGCTCTTCGTACCGATAGATGTAGATTTCGCTGGGATCGGACTGCTGATCATTGAGCCCCCCCGCCTTGCCCATTGCCTGGGCGAGCGTCAGCGTCTCAACATCGAACGGAATTTCCGAGTTGAACCCGAAAACGTTCTGGTTGAGCGCGCCGAGTGCCGTGAAAGTAGGCGACTCGCGCGTGACAAAGATCACGTCATTGGGACG
The DNA here is from genome assembly GCA_023417165.1 of Planctomycetota bacterium. Lineage (GTDB taxonomy): Bacteria > Planctomycetota > Planctomycetia > Pirellulales > Pirellulaceae > JAEZGD01. Next base: position 3,106 of record JAEZGD010000601.1, on the reverse strand, counting down.
AACGAAAATGTTCTCTCTCGGATCCTGAACGATCCGGCTCAGCAGCACGCGAACGCGCTTGCCATCACGTTGCAGCGTCACATAGCTCTCGATCGCTTGGTACTTCGGACCACCGGCACGAGCCAGCAGCGCCAGCAAACGCTCGCCCACGCTGTTCAATGCCAAAACGCCTGGGGTGTTGACGTCGCCCAGCACGCTCACAACACTGGAATGCTGCTGATTGAGGCTGATGACGACCTGCGGTTCGATCGCCCGGTTACGCAGCCGCGCGACCACGGTCTGCTGAACCTCGGGGATTGTCCGTCCTGCGGCAGGAATTTCGCCGGCGTAGGGTACGTAGATGCTGCCCTTTTGATCGATTGCTTGGGGCGGCAGATCAACGAAGTTACCCGGGCGCGCGCCAGCCGCCTGCCCTGGCGTAAACAGACCGCCGGGAGCCGCTTCAAAAATCGAAATGTTGAGGACGTCGCCGACACCGACAACCTGGTTCGGCTTGGAGCGCTTGTCCGAGAATTCGCCCTTAAACGAGATCACGTTCGGCTGCGACAAAAAGGGAATGGTGTCCGCAGCGATATCGACCAGCACATAAGGAAGCGGTGCCGCAGAGCGTATCCCCGCCGCGGCATTGCCATTCACTGCATCGCTCGTAGGCCCAGTGCCGGGCAGCAGCGTGCAACCTGGCAAGAGAATGGCTGCGGCTATGCCCAGGACAGAAAAACGAAGCAACTTCAACATCTCGAATATTCTCGCAGGCCTATTGCCGATCGCAGCAGCATGGCCCCAATCCACGGTTCGAGCCTAGCTTCGGCTGAACGATCGTTTCGGGCTCATTTAGACTATTGCGACGGCACCCAAATCCAACAGTCTGACCCGAGCCCTTTGGCGGCTTCAAGTTCTGGGCCGATACGGTTTGATGCGTAATCCAAGTTTTATCATAGCAACGGTACAGCCCGACTCGCCGGGTTTAAAGCTGACAGTCCCCGTAAATTAGTAATTTGATGCCGCCAGTTGCATTCAAGACACACTACATTCCGGCGTGGTCGAGGACCGATAACGCCCGCCCGGATGCGAAAGCCACACGAACCTCCGCCCCAGGACGCTCCGATCGATCCAGACCGGTTGACCGAATCATTAACATCCTCAAATACTTGCTTAAGATACTTACAATTCCTTTCACCGCACCATTTGACAGTCCCATAAATTTCGACGCGGCAGTGCTTTCGCGCCCTTTGGGCATTTGACAGCGACGGAGAAACTGCATGGAGAATGCCGCTGCCGCGATCGCAGCTTCTGGCTTTTTTGGCGGCCTCTTCTTCCGCCTGCGAGCACTTCTGCTATCGGTGCTCATCTTGGCCACGGCGTCCGTAATCTTCGCGCTGGCCAATCATCTCAGCCTGTTTAAAGCGCTGCTCTCGCTGATCGCGGCTCAAGCGATTTTTCAGTCCTGTTATTTTCTGGGCTTGATCACACGAGCGATGATCACGAAGCTGTCGCGGTGTCGCTGACCGCAAGCTTAACGTCCACGGGGTATGCGCGCAGACCGAGGGCTGGCCAATCGACGCACCATAGAGCACGCGTGCAGATCGAGGCAGCGCACCAATTCTCGATGGGTATCTTGGCGAGCCCTTCGCCCGACACTATGATCGTTAAATTAGAGATTTCGGCGTCGTCGCCACAAAACACAATCGGGGTTTTTCTCATGCAATACGCCAAGAACATCGCGACGATTGGAGCCCTGGTCCTGGGGCTATTCGGCGCGTCCGGCGAAGCGGCAGCGCGCCATCGCCTCGGTCCAGTGGCCCAGTGCGGTCCGGATCTGGCCTATCTCTGCCCGATCAAAGGATATTTTGATCTTGCGCCGTTCGCCTACAACTTGGCTATCTACCCCGGCTGCATCAAAACGCAGCGTGTGCAGACGCCAACCGGCTGGAAGAGACAACGGGTCCTGGTCTGCGGATAGGTTGAACTCACCCGAAGACGTGCACGGATAGGATTGCGCTTCAGCCGTCCAGCGCTGAAGCGCATAGCGCGCGGGCTATTATCGGATGTTATTTCTGCCGTGATCGGTGATGTTCGATGGCGTCGATTGCGGCGAACGTGGCCCCCTATTGTTGACCGGAGGCTGCGGCAAATTCCGGATGGAATTGACGCCGGTATCGCGGATGAGGTTGCCGGATCCGTCGCGCGCATTCGATACGCCATATTGCGCGCTCGCGGGGCTTACACAGCCCAGCAAACACAACATAGCAATCCCCGCTCTGATACCAACGCTCATGAGTTCCTCTTCAAACTCTCATCGTCAACGATGTCGAACTGAACAGTTCGTGCCCGACCAGACGGCTTCGAAATCATCATACTTTAAAACGACCTGAACAGAGCGTAACACGCGGCCGCTCTCAAGTCAGCTTTTGTCAACATCCAGTATCTGCGAGAATTGATCGAACTTCTTTTGCATGGCTTTGTCGGTCGACCTCAGCGACCAGTTTTGAACGATCTTGCGATACTTCCTCGCCAATCTGCCTGAATAGAGATAGGCAAGGCCCATCTTCCCCAACTCGGTTCCAATCGGCGGGATGGGGATCGACGTCGGTGCATATCGCTCGATAACCGGGTAAGGAAAGATCGAATAGATCGGCGAACCCGTTTCCCAGAACGCGTCCATCGCCAAGTCGACCGTGGTATCGATCGTCGGAAAACTGTCGATGAAGCGCTTCGCTCCTTTTCTCGACATGATGTAAGCTTGGGTTCCGGTGGTGCTCGTCGTGTATCTCAGAATCGAGCGGTCGTAGAAAAAGCCGAGCTGAACAGCGTTCGCGTAATGCTTTCCGAACAGCCTGATATAATCAATGTCATGCGCGGAGCAAAAGTCTCTCAGCCTGTCGAGCGGAAAATCGATATCGAAGATAACATCGTCTTCCAGCACAAGGATATGCTCGGACTTATCGCGCGCAACAAAATCACTCAACACAGCGATATGGCTTGATGTCACGGCAATCTGCGGCAGGGTTAGCGCTCGGCCGTAGCTGCGCATGACCCGGTCAGGATCATAAGTGAGGCCGGATTGCTGTAGGGATGTGTGAGCGTCGAAATACGACCAGCTGCGCCC